>JANPCJ010000346.1:0-11625 GCA_031430895.1 Chloracidobacterium sp.
CCTCGATTAGCTGGACATCATTGACGCGGACGACGCGTTTGCCGTCGACGTCGATCAACTGGTTATCGAGCACATCCTTGCTCAATAAAACCTCACCGTCGCGCCTGATGAACGGCGTCAGGTCGAGAATTGCCGACGTCATCTTCGCTCCATGCAGGCCAAGCCCGGTAAAATCGCGGCTCGGCATAAAAAAATCGCGGCGGCGGTACCGCGCCACCAGGCCGATCACCGGCGGATACTCCTCGTCGCCATACCGCACGATCACGTCTTTGATGACCGCGATCTTCTCATTGCGGGCGTCAAAAACGGGCCGGTTTATGATCTGCGAGACGTAGAGCATGTCAGTTGTCGGTTGTCAGTTGTCGGTTGACGGTTGTCAGTTACCTAACACGATTCTAGCGAAGGTTACTATGCGTGTCACCTCGTAACGATCCGAAAACTGACAACTGACAACCGACCACTTACAACTTTTCCAAAACATTGTTAAATATTTTTGTAATTTGTGGAAACGACTTCCCCTTGCGCATTTTTATTACTTAGACGAAAGGATGGGCCGGATGCGGCTTCCTATCGTGAGGTTATCAGCCCCTTAACCATCACATGAAAATATCACACCTTGCCATCACCACCCTGGTGCTCACAGTCGTCCCCACGTTTGCGCAGGAACGTCCGCGCTTCTTTGATAATTTTGACACCCAACGCGGTGTCCAGGTACAAGTTCAACGGCCAAATTTTACACCCATTGCCGCCAAAGCGAAGCCATTGGCAGTCCCGACAAAGCTCGGCCCGGGCAAAAAACTTGTTCAAAAGACCGCTCAGTCGCGTATGAACGTGTCCGAGGGTCTGGCAAATCGAGAGATGCCTCGTGCCGAATACAACAAGCTCACGATGGGCACGGCGTCGCATATGAAGGGTTTTACGACCGGCGACCTTTTGATCGATTCCTATATTGTCGATTCGAGCCGACGGTTTCGCATCGACCCGCTGCTCATTTATTCCCAAATGCACCAGGAATCGTCATTTAAGCTCAGGGCTCTTTCATACAAGGGTGCCAGCGGCCTGATGCAGCTGATGCCCGCGACCGCGAGGCGTCTCGGCGTGACAAATATCTATGATCCAAAGCAAAACATCGAGGGCGGCGTCAAATACATGCGAATGCTGCTCGACATGTTTGGTCAGGACGTGAATCTCGCACTTGCGGGCTACAACGCAGGCGAAGGCGCGGTGATGAAATACGGTTACCAGATACCGCCGTACAACGAGACGCGCGAGTACGTCCGCCGCATATCGGCCCGCTACGGCTCGATCTCGAACCCGTCAATCGCCCGCAGCCTGCCGCAGATAAACAACATCGCGGTCGCAAGGCTCGTAAAGAACGAAACGAAGGCCCTGACCATCGAGCAGAACGCCGTGGCGATCAAACTGCCCGACGGGCGAATGAGGCTGGTTAATCAGTAGGCGGTAATCAGTTAGCAGTCGGCCGCTATCGGTCGTGGAGGACTGCCGACTGTTCAAAAAGTTCCCACCATGAGGTGACATTCTTCTCCAAATAGTCGAAAAGACTTGCGGCCGGCACGCGTCGGCCGCGTTTTTTTTTGTTTAGAATTCAAACTTTAGTTTGGTTCTTTCGCCAAAGGCGAAGAGCAAGCTAAAGCTTGAACTCTGAACTTGACTTGCAAATAGAGGTCATTTCGTAATAAGTTTCTCGGTGAACCGAGGAGAATCTCATGGAATCTACATCCAAAGAGGACGGGGAACACCGTCACCGTCGAAAGAAACGACGCATTACCGTCAGCAGGCCAGATGAAGACGGCATGTCGGGAAGGCAGATCGCCGTGATCGCCCTGCTCATATTGCTTATTATCGCGGCGGTGATCTTTGTACTTTCGAGTTTCGAAGCTCCTGTTCTCCGGCGGCGATAGGCCGATTTGTTTCGCACGGAAAAGTTTATGGAATCAAAATCAAAAAAAGGCTCCGAAAGCGGTGATACCAAAAAGCCACAACGGGTAACCGTCAGCGAACCGAACGAAAGCGGTATTTCGGCCGGTCAGATTGCCGTGCTCGCAATTCTCGCTTTGCTGATTATCGTTGCGATCGTGGTAATACTCTTCAGTTACGATCCATACATTCGACCGTAGGTTTACCATGTTTTGCATAAATTGCGGTCATGAAAATTTAGATGCGGCCAAGTTCTGCCGAAAATGCGGAGCGTCGCTCGAGGCTGAAGAAGAGACGCGCCTTGCGGTTCGCGAGACATCCGCCGAGGCCCGCATTGGCGGTGAGGCCGAAACTGATGAGGCCGAGACTGAGATTTTCTCGATCAGCCCGACTCTGATGTTTGTTAAGGCCGGTTATGTTCTCGCCGCTCTCGGAGCGTTGCTCCTAGTCGCTACGTTTAGCGCCTTTACGTCGGTTTCCGCGTGGATTGCAGTGTTGATCGGCCTGTTTCTATTCTTGATACCCGCTTTCTATCACGTAAAGCAAAAACTCGTTCGGTACACGCTGACCGATTCGAAACTGGAGATCGACGAGGGGCTTATTTCGCGGAGCACCCGAAGCGTTCCGATCCGTAGAATCCAGGACGTCACCGTTTCGTCAAGCGCCCTCCAACGGCTGCTCGGTTTTGGCGATCTAATGATCGACAACGCCAGCGACGAAGGCGGAAAGGTGATTTTGAAAAACATCAACAGGCCGAAGCAGTATGCTGATATTCTTTTGCGACAAATGAGGAGATTGGAACAGTAAACGCGAGTCCGGTAACCACTACGCCGCTTGCCAATCCACTCCAGCCATTAGGCCCGCGATTGATAGGTCTTCGTCCAATTCGGGCCAATGCAGACCGTGACCGCCGCTACCATCTCGTATTGGGCACGTTCCGCCGGCGAAGCGTCACGCAACAGGGGGAACCAAGTCAAGGGAACGCTGATGACCCGCCCGTCGGCAAGGTGGACACTCATCATCTCGTCGCTGAACTCGACGGATTTGGCTATGGCCGACGTAGGAACGTGAACCCGCCCGACTTTAGAACTGTTCGCTGTCAAAGTAGCCATACCGCGCCTCCAACAGAGTGGTTCGATTCTCGTCAACCAATCGTTCAATTTCTTTCAACTCGTAACTCCTAAATCCTTCGCTGAATGCCAAACTAATCGGACTAAGCCAAAATTTCGCTTCGTTCTCCGCTGCGCCTTTACATGAATATGCGGCGGTTCGGCATTTTCATTACTGTAGAAAAAGAATCGAAAACGACCGATGCGGAGAACCGTTGGCATATTCTCTGCATAGGCTGACCTACTGCCTACCGTTAGCGCCTTCCATCAGAGGCGTCGATTCGTCTTCCTCGCTCTTGCTGTAGTACTTGTAATATCCCGAACCATAGTAATAGTATTCGGTCGAGTTGGCCTTTATGCCGTTTAGCACGACACCGTAAATGCGGGCTCCGATTGTGCTGACGCGTTGTTTGAATTGGCGCATCAGGTGTATCGAGCTCTTGTTAGCCATGGCTACGAGGACTACGCCATCGACAAGGGTCGAGAGAATCGAAGCGTCGGTAAACGAGATGGCGGGCGGCGAATCGATGATGACATGTTTGAATCGGCTCGACAAAAATTGCAGCAGATTTCGCATCTCGTTCGAGCTAAGCAGCTCGGCCGGGTTTGGCGGGATCGGGCCGCTTGTAATGACCTTGAGCCGTGGCAGATCGGGATACGTGCGGATCATGTTTTCGGTGTTTTTATCACCCGAAAGGTAATTCGTCAGCCCGTGCATATTCTCCAGGCCAAAATGCGTGTGCAGCCGCGGGCGCCTGAGATCGCAATCGACGATTACAACATCAGCGTCAGACTGAGCAAGTGTGATAGCTGTGTTTATTGCCGTCGTCGTTTTGCCCTCTGACGGCTGAGACGAGGTGACAAGAATTGTCTGCGGCGGCTTGCCGGCCGATGAAAAGAGCAGTGACGTGCGCAAATGGCGGTATGCCTCGGCGATGGGCGAATTGCGTTCGGCCATCGTGATAAGGGCCGCGGTCTGAAACGGGGTATTTCCGTTCTTCGCGGGCAATAGCGACTTTTTCTTCTCCGTATTCATGTAGTGCGGAATAAGAGCAAGCGTCGGCAGACCCAGATGCCGCGTTATGTCATCAGAGGTGCGAACAGAGTCGTCGAGATAATCGAGCAAAAACGCGAGGCCGATGCCGGCCGCGAACGACAGCAGAAACGCGATCATTATATTTCGCCCACGCTGCGGCCCGGTCGGGCTGCCGGGTGTGACAGCGTTCATCGAGATCGAGATATTTTTTGGCCTGTCGCTCGAAAGGGCAAGTTCCTGTTCCTTCTGCCGTTGCGTATATGTATCGAGCAACACCCGATTAGAGTCAAGCTCGCGTTTATCTGTGGTCAATTTGGTCTGTGCCTGGCCCTGTATATTGGCTCGCTGCATCTCATTTTCGTATGAGCTCAATAACTGGCCTTCACGGCGGACAGCGGCGTCAAGCTGAGATTTCAAGCCGACCAGCGCTCCATTGACAGCATTTTTTTCGATCTTTTTCTGATCGGTTTCGATAATTTGTGAAACTTCCTTTTCGGTTCGTTCCTTACTTTCTTTTAGGGATTCGATCTTCGCGATATACTCCTTTATCTTGGGATACTCGTCGGTATATTTTGTGCTATCAGCTCTTTTCAGAGCCTCTTGTTCCTGGATCTGCTTATCGATCTCGCGAATCGTATCCTGCAGTTTCCCCTTGCGTTCGGTATTTAGCCTGATCGTATCCACAAAGACCGGATTACTGTTGAGGTCGGGAATATTCATTCCTTCACCGCGGGCGTTAGCCTGAACGGCGGCGTTGTATTTGGCCTCTAGTTTTAGGCGGTCGTCGATTGCCGACAGCCATTGCCCGCTCAGTGTTTGTAGGCGATTTGCCGACAGATCCGAACCTTTTTCCTGCAATGGAAGATTGGCATCACGCATGTAGGCGATAAGGCCGAGTTCCTGTTGTGCTATTGTGTCTCTCAACTCCTCAATGGATTTACCAAGGTCGGCATAGGCCTTCTTCGCGCCTCCGGTCGCCCGGTCAGCATCCTCTTCCTTAAATTGCTCGGCAACCTTGTCCGCGACTTTCGCCGCGAGATCGGCCCTCGAACTTGTGACAAATACATTAACAATATTAGTTCGGTCGACCTGTGAAACCCGCAAACCGCCAACGAGTGTACCCGCGTAAGAATCGGCCCGCGCATTTTCTTCGGGCGTTAACTCGATCTTGCCCTCTTCTGCAGGGTTACTCGACGACGCAGTAACTATAGGGAGGGAGTTTTCCTCGCCTTGTGGCTTTTGACCGCCCGAAAACAAGGATCGGACGCCGGCGAGCAGACCGCGCCCATCGTTGCCAAAAAGATTTGGCTCGCGGTGCAAACCGAGGGCTATGACCACGCGCTTCATCAGATCGTGATTCTGGAGCAGTTGAAGCTGGGTCTTGTAGTATTTCTCGTCGTCCCCGAAATTGATATTGATAGCGTCCTTTTTCGTTATTTCAGGCTTGCGCGGCTCGATAAGCATCTCGGTCCTCGCCTCAAAGATCGATGGCTGTCGGAACGAGTAAAACGCCGCCACCGCCGTGACGAGTATCGTGATCGCCAAAATTATCGGCAAACGCTTGTAAACGACATTAAAATATTGTCGCAGAGAGCGTTTGTTATCGAGACTGTCGTCATAGGACGGCGAATACCCGGCTGAGTAATCAATGTGTGCCGGCTGTAAATCGTTCGCTAAAGGTAATGGCGTCAACCGCTGATCGTTTTGCATACTACTAATATAAAAATATGAATTCTATTATCCCGGAGGCTTGCTAAGAAGCTCGCAATCTTGCTTTATATCACATTCACACGAGTTTTTCACGCAAATCCTCCAATATAAAGATGAGTGTAACACTTTGGGCGAGTGAATGCTCGGTTACCCGACTGGAGCCGCAAGCATTGCTTGCCCATGCCGCGTCACTTCGCTCGATGTTTCCGGTTTGGTTTTCGAACGGTCATGGGCAGAACGCCGTTTCCGGCGTGGCAAGCAGGATGCTCGCCGCTCCAGTCTTTGTGCGGCGTTGGCTTCGGGTGATATATTGTTCATTTGCCCTTTGGACGTTCGCCGGGTGTTTGTGACAGTTATGACCGTGTATTCAGAAAGCGATGGAGGCAAAGAGAACGATTTTACTCTTGGTATCAACGGTTTCAATTTCTCGGACCTCTTTGATGCGGCGAGGCTAAAAGATTTAGCCGAGACGTTTTATTCGGAAATCGAGGCCCATGATTCGACACTTTACTCTGCGCTGACGAAGTACATCGCGGCCCGCGGTTTGGGTTACGAGCGTAAAGTTGAGTCAAAGATTCTGACCGATTCGGCTCCGTATCTCTCAGACTTCATCGCGCGGCTTTTTCGAATCGGCCGCGAACGTTCCGAGCTTGAACAAAATATCCTCGTTCAAAATCCGGTCTGGAAGTTTAAGTTTTTTGTTCAACGCCGGGCGATAAAAAAATACAAGGCCGACCAATTGGCCGAGCTAAACGAGGCGCAGCTTTGGATCGCGTTGACGGCTCTGCGAAAGGCGGCGTTTGACGACACGCTTATCCGGGACGATGAGCTTTCGATCGCGGAGATGACCTGCCGCCTGCTCGACGCCGAAGAGGAACTCGGCAAAGACGACGAGCCAGGCTTGGCAACAAAATTAGTCGTCGGAAGGTTGGACGCCGCCTGCGATAAACTGAAAGACGCCGAATTTGGCCGGCTTTTTTCGCAATATATTCTCGATGAAGACGCCGTCGGCGATTTGCTGACGGTCAAAGCCGCACTTCATTTGGTCGAGGCTTGGTCGGCGGCCGCTTTCTTTAAGAAGTCAAAGAAATGGTACAGCTTCAAAACACCGCATCCGCTCGATTATCAGAATCTTGTCCATCTGATTCATCCCGAACCGCAACTCCACAACATCATGCGTGGCGCGGATCAGGAGTTGCGACGACGCGACGGCTTTAAACTGACCGATGACCGCGGCACGATGCGAGACGCTCTGTTTGAGATCGACTATTGCCTGATCTGCCACGAACGCGAAAAAGATTCTTGCTCGACCGGTCTGCACGAGCCAAGCGGCGAAGTGAAGCGCAATCCTCTCGGCATTAAAACCGACGGCTGTCCGCTCGACGAAAAAATCTCGGAAATGCACCTGCTAAAGAAGCAAGGCGACGCCATTGGCAGCCTGGTGCTCGTCGTCATCGACAATCCGATGTGTGCCGGAACCGGCCATCGCATCTGCAACGACTGCATGAAGGGCTGCATTTTTCAGAAGCAGGAACCGGTGAATATTCCGCTCGCCGAGACCGCGACGCTGACCGACGTGCTCAATTTGCCTTATGGTTTCGAGATTTATAGCTTGCTTACGCGTTGGAATCCGCTAAACGCAAAACGGCCTTACTCGCTTCCGTACAACGGAAAAAATGTCATGGTCGTCGGCCTCGGACCGGCTGGTTACACGCTCGCCCATTATCTTTTGAATGAAGGTTTTGGCGTCGTTGGCATTGATGGGTTAAAGATCGAGCCGCTTCCCGAAGATTGGACTGGGAAAAACGGCAAGTTTTGTCCAAAGTCAATCAAAGACATAAACGAAATCACCGAGGAACTCGACGAGCGTATCTTGTCCGGATTTGGCGGCGTTTCGGAATACGGCATTACAGTGCGGTGGGACAAGAATTTCTTGACGATGGTCCAGTTAATGCTGACGCGGCGAAAACGATTTCGTGCCTATGGCGGTATCAGATTTGGTGGGACATTGACCATCGAGGACGCCTGGGATTTTGGTTTCGATCATATCGCCATCGCGACCGGTGCCGGGCGGCCGACCATCGTCCCAATGAAAAACAACCTCATCCGCGGCATTCGTCAGGCGTCGGATTTTCTGATGGCGTTGCAACTGACTGGCGCTTTCAAGAAAGATACGCTGTCAAATTTACAAGTTCGGCTGCCAGCGGTTGTGATCGGCGGCGGCCTGACCGGCATCGACACGGCGACTGAGCTTTTTGCGTATTATCCGGTCCAGGTCGAGAAGATGCTCGCAAAATACGAGCAGGTCATTGCGGAATTTGGTGAGGAAAAAGTCGTCGAGTATTTTGATGAGGAGGAGATTCGCGTTTTACAGGAATTTCTCGAGCACGGAAAGGAAATTCGCGCCGAACGCGCCAGAGCGGCTGCGGCTGGAGAAGAGCCGAATTTTGTCCCGCTGGTACGCGGTTGGGGAGGGGTTTCGCTCATTTACCGCAAGCGATTGCAAGATTCGCCCGCTTATCGGCTCAACCATGAAGAGGTGCAAAAAGCTCTCGAGGAAGGAATTGATTTTGTCGAATGCATGAATCCCACCGAGGCCGTTCCGGACGAGTACAATGCCGTGAAAGCCCTTATTTTTGAGCGGCTTGAGTATGTTGTCGAAAACGGAAAATTTAAAAACACGGGCGACATGCACGAGTTTCCGGCTCACACGGTATGCGTCGCGGCCGGCACAAGCCCAAATGTCATTTACGAAAAGGAAAAACCCGGCACATTCAAGATGGACGAATGGCGGCAGTTTTTCCAGCCATTTAAGGTCGACCGAAAAAGCGATGGCAAGCTTCATCTCGTTGAGACGGCAAAAGGCGAGGCCGGATTCTTTACCTCGTACGAATCGGATGGCAAATTTATTAGCTATTATGGCGATAATCACCCAACTTATGCCGGAAACGTGGTTAAGGCGATGGCATCGGCAAAACACGGTTATGAGCGGGTCGTCGATCTCTTTACCGACGAAATCGCCAAACGCGGTTCTTTGCTCCAAACCGAGCGAGACTCAATTTTCGAAAATCTGGAGAAAAAGCTCGACGCGGAGCTTCGGGCCTACGTCGTAAAGGTCGACCGCCTGACGCCAACCATCGTCGATGTGATCGTCAAGGCGCCATTACAGGCCAGAAAATTCGAGCCGGGCCAGTTTTACCGCCTGCAAAATTTTGAAACGTCGGCGCCGGTCATCGATGGTACGCGGTTGATGATGGAAGGACTTGCGTTGACCGGCGCTTGGGTCGATGAGGAAAAAGGGTTGCTTTCGATGATAGTGCTCGAAATGGGAACGTCATCGCGGCTTTGTTCTCTGTTAAAGGAAGGAGAGGAAGTGCTGGTGATGGGGCCGACCGGCTCGCCGACAGAGATTACAGAAAATGAAACCGTTCTATTGGCCGGAGGCGGACTTGGCAATGCTGTTTTGTTCTCGATCGCCCGGGCGCTAAGGGCGAATAATAACAAGGTCATATATTTTGCCGGTTACAAAAACGGCTCCGACCTGTTCAAACGCGAAGAGATCGAAAACGCCACCGATCAGATCGTGTGGGCAACTGATTTTGGCGATGAGATAAGGCCGCATCGCGAAGCCGACGCCCATTTTCGCGGCAATATCGTTCAGGCGATGATCGCCTACGCCGAAGGCCGGTTGGGTACGCAAACCATTGACCTGCAGGAAGTTGACCGCATCATTGCCATCGGCTCCGACCGCATGATGAACGGTGTGCGCGAAGCTCGGCACACAACGCTCAAACCATACCTAAATGAAAACCACACCGCCATTGGTTCTATCAACAGCCCGATGCAGTGCATGATGAAAGAAGTCTGCGCTCAATGCCTGCAACGTCACGTAAACCCGCACACCGGAGAGGAATTCTTTGTCTTCTCATGCTTTAACCAGGATCAGCATCTCGATTTTGTCGATTTTAAGAATCTAAACGAAAGGCTGCGCTCAAACAGTATTCAGGAAAAACTGACCAATTTATGGCTGGACCGGGCGTTTGGGAAAGAAGGTTTTCGAGTGGAAAATGGCAGGGATAGACTGCTCGGAATAACTAACAACGGATAACCTGATGATCAACAAGGCGTAGATTATCGCCTATATTCTCCTATCAGTTGCAAGCCGTCGGCGGTTTCCGGGGAATGCCAACCGCGCGTTCCCGAGTTGCATCCTAAAGGAAACTGCGGTTTCGACTTGTCAGAAGTTTCGGTAGACTTGTACGCGATGAAAGACTTTTTTAAGTTTGGACTGTTTCTCTCTCTGTTCTTTGCCGTGGTCATCGAGTTCCCGGCCCAGTCTAAAAAACCAAAAAAGCCGGTCAAGATCATGAAAACGGGCGCTGTCGTGACCCTCGCTCCGGCGCCGACTTTGGAAACGCCTGTCGAAACGCCCTCGGTAAAGACGAACGAGCGGCCCGTGGATGAAACTCTTACCGAGGTCAAGCGAAATAGTCGCGATGTCGCCAATACCAGGACTGCGAGCGTACCGGTCTACTTTTATGAATTTACCCGACCGGGTTTTACCTACCCACGCATTTTGGTCGAACATGACGACGCGGGCAAGGGCAAGATTGCATTCTTGAAAGACGGTTCCGAAGAACTGATTAGTGATCCGATAAATCTATCCGCACTCACGATTTCTAAGATTGAAGAAGCGTTGTCCGCCCTGAGTTTTATCGACTCGACGGAAAATTACCAGTATTCGCGCGACTATTCGCACATGGGAAATACTCAGATCACAGTGCGGAAAAACGGCCGTGAGCGAACGGTTAAATATAATTGGACCGAGAACAAAAACGCGAAGGTTCTGATGGATGAGTATCGGCGGATAGCCAATGAATACACGTGGCGATTCGAGATTTCGGTCGCGCGCGAAAACCAGCAGCTACAGACTCCCGCCATCATGGACGCCCTCGATTCATATCTAAAACGAAGCGAAATTTCCGATCCGGCACACATGCTTCCATTCCTGACAGGCTTAACGACCGACGAACGCCTCCCGCTTATTGCACGAAACCACGCCGTCAAAATAATCAAGCAGATTGAAAAAAACAAGAAGTAGTTAAACCCAATTTACGCGATATGGTTTTTAGTCTTTCTTTGCGTTCTTTTGCGGCTCCGCGTGAGACTGCTTTTTCCACGCAAAGACGCGAAGTTCGCAAAGAAATCGCAAAGGAGAAAATGAACAAATCACCATCAACGATTTGCCAACCGGCAATAAACGCTCGGCGCCGCGGATGTTCTAACACGCAGAGTTAAATCACTTGCTGCCGCTTGACATGATTTCTCTGCTGCGTAACCCGAGTTAAAACGCACCGCAAATAGAAAGAGCACGAAGAGGCGTTTGTTGCCCGTTCGTGCTTTTTCAGTGTCAAGAAGTGGAAAGATGCGGAGTCTGGATATTTCCACAGACTCCTATCTGGGCTTATGGCGTATCAGCGACGAAGTCGGCGTCGGTGACGTTGTCGGTTAGGGTTATTACTCGGGACGGTGCCTGGAAGGTGAACCGTTTTGAGTTTACCGTGATGATGTACGTCTGGCCGGCTTCGAGGTTTTCGAACGAGTAGTAGCCGAATGAGCCGGTTGTTGTCACCATGGGTTCACGCAGAGAGTTGCCCGTGATGGTGACTCTTGCGTTACGGATTCCCTGTCCGCCTTCGAGCGTTACTCGGCCTGACAGGCTGACGTTCGCGGCCGTCGGGCCGAAGAATTCGATTCCCCAGCCGCCGGCGAACATGCCGTTTACGACCTCCGGCGGAAGTGCGACTCCGTTGTCGTCTTTGACATAGAGGC
>JANPCJ010000347.1:0-22001 GCA_031430895.1 Chloracidobacterium sp.
GTTTGCTCCCGCCGGACGGAAATCTAGACCAATCAAAAACTCACCCGCATTCAACCCCGTTATCGCCACATCCGACAATATTATCCCCGGCGCCCCAGCGTTAAAGCTGATCAGATGATCGTTATTCAAATTGTAACCATATACCAATGGCCCACCACCAGGCGTCGGCACCGGTGTAGGTGTCGGCGTGGCCGTCGGTGTCGCTGTTGGTGAAGGCGCCGGCGTTGGCGTCGGTGTTGCCATCGGCGTCGGAGTCGCTGTCGGTCCCGGCGTCGGAGTCGCCGTCGGAGTTGGCGTCGGCGTCGGCGTTGGTACCGCAGGCACGACAATTGCGATACCATCGACAAACGGTGCTCCGCCGACGGCGTCGACAAGCGTCGCCGCTCCGGTTCCAAGATTAATCCTATACATTCTCGACAGGCCACCTACGTTCAAAACCGCGAACGCGTTTCCGGTGCCCGTCTGTATGTCAAACCCGCCATTCGGTGGATTCGTAACGACGCCAAGCGAACCGATGGTCGTCAACTGTCCGAGGTTTGGAGACGGGTTACCGTTTACTCCGCCAATTCTTACGAGCGCATCGTTTGCGAAGTCGATGCCAAATAGCGTCGTCTGTGTCGCACCGGCCATGTTGTTGTCATAGGCAACCTGCACGATGCGAGGATCCTGCCCCGCGTTAGGGTCTCCCGCGGCATATGCCAGCGGCGTGTCCGTGCCAGCCAGAGCACCGGTTACCGGGTGGAGGCGGATACTCAGATCGTTCTCGTTAACAACTCTGATACGGTCAACCGTGGGATTGAAATCAATGCCGTAGTAAGGAGCCGTAGCAAGCAAAGGCGTAAATCCGGTGCCGATCTGCGTGAGGGCGCCGGTCGCTATGTTAATCGTCACAACTCGGCTCGTCGTTCCGCTGATCGCTACACTGTACAACTCCGTTCCCGTCGCCGGCCGGAAATCCAACCCGATCAAAAATTCGGTCGCGTTCAGACCCGTGATCGCCACATCCGACAAAATAATTCCCGGTGCACCCGCGTTAAAGCTGATCAGATGGTCGTTGTTCAGGTTATATGCATAAACCAGCGGTCCGCCCCCTGGCGTCGGTGTTGCAGTTGGTGTCGCCGTCGGACCTGGTGTGGGCGTCGGAGTTGCCGTCGGGCCAGGTGTCGGTGTAGGCGTTGCTGTCGGGCCAGGTGTCGGTGTTGGAGTTGGAGTCGGCGTCGGTGTCGGCGTTGGCGTTGGGGTCGGCGTTGGTGTCGGAGTCGCTCCCGCAGTGAAGGTTTGACCCGTGTTGACGGCTCCGCGTGTTGCCGCTATGCCCGGCGACGGGCTCCAAGTAAAATTGCCATATGTGCTGCCGGTGCCCTGGAGTTGGAGGGAAACTCCAGCTGCGGGTGGAAGTTCCTCAGCAACCCCAATATCCGTACATGTCTGGCCGGCCGCCGGTCCATCCGTTGCCACGAAAGCACCCTCGTAACAAAGGAATTGAATCATCGCACCTGTAACTCCATTGAACAAGGCGATTCCGTCGGGCGAGCCGTTCTGGATTCCCAGAATCGGGAAATTGATCGTTCCGCGCCCGTTCTGTTGATTTGGGATGATACCGCCAAGAAGCACAGGGCTAGGGCTGTAGAATGTCCCGTTGCTGCCGTTATACAGCACTATGACAAAAGTAACCAAATTGGTACCTGCCGGGCCAGCAATCTCAATGCCTTCATCAGTGTCGGTGCCCACATTGTCGTAGTGAATTTCATTAATAAAAATCGTCGAATTCGGATTAGGGAAAAGCGGGGAATCCGATTTCGGGGCCCGATCTAGAGCCAAAGATTGGCTCGTCGTACTTGGCAACCCAAGAAACTCCCTAACGGAATCAATGAAAGACAACGACGCGGCGCTGGTGCCGCCGGATGCAAATGTAAAAAATGAAATTGCAATCAGTACGCCGATGGCGACTCGGAACGCGGTGAAGCGAAATGGACTTTGACGATTAGACATGAAGATCCCCCTTTTTAAAGCTTTTTAGAAGGCTCTGATCGATGAGTTACAGAAACAAACAACCAGAGCGAAAAACGGACAATTTTACCCGATATTACATATTAAATAAAAAAGCCATGCGGATTGCAAGGCTTTGCGGGTGAATATTTTGTTAATCCTTGAACAAAAAACGAGTAAGAGCACCGGATGACGCGGCGACCCTCGGCTCACCTATCCTCAATCGGAGGGCCGTGCGAGGATGGTCAAGGCTCGCAAGCATGCGCACCTCTTCGCCTGAGGTATGCAACAGCAGATCGCCGACGGTATCAATCTCTATCTTGTCCGCACCAGCGAATTTCATCTTAATTTGTTTCGGATCGGCTCCGGCAGCGACTATGAAATCGTATTCAAGCTGCCGCTGATTGCCGTAGTAGATCAAATCCACGCCCTTATAGCTTGTATTTTACTCTGGAATAGTTTGGAATGTCGGTGCGCCATTTCCGGGAATCGTTACCGATAAAGTAGTTGCTTTTATTCGGCAATTTATCAAGAGCTAAGATACGCGGGGATCGATTGGCTCCGTCCAGCTTCATACGCAGCGTGTTAACAGCCTGGGAAGGCATCGCTCGTTCCCATTCGGTTGGGCGACAAGGAAACCAGCTTAGTCTGGCTAGACGAAGCCTTCCAACAACGCGATCGCGGGATTATCTACCGCGAAACACGAACCGTTGCTCAAGCCGCTTCACGGCAACCCGCGTTTTGAAGATTTAGTAAGGCGAATGGGATTGTAGGAATGTTCTGAGTCCCGCCTTTAGGCGGTCGCAACCACGTGTTAATGCCTGCTAAAGCAGGGACTCAGAACTTAATCGAGCCGTCATCGGCGATCTTCGGGGCGTTAGGGCCGAAATCGGCGGTCGAGAGGTCGCGGACTTTGCGGATCGAAACGCCCGTCGAATCCAGAACCGGTATTCCTTTCCCTTCGAGCCGTCCGCCATGAATCTTGCCGCCCGCGAACTTGCCGTCGGGGTCGAGCTTTACTTCAAGGATCATCGTTATCGCCGTTTCGCCCGCGAGTTGAAACCAGCCATAGGTGGCGAAATTTCCAAGCGAATAGGCGATCAGCCGGTCCTTATAAATTTCCATTCCGCGCATTACATGCGGGCCGTGGCCTAGGACGAGATCGGCGCCGGCGTCGATAACGGTGTGAGCAAAAAGCGGGAGATTGCCGCGGGCCTCGCCGGCGAATATCTCGGTGCGATTCGGGACATTTTGAGCGCCCGTTCCCTCAGCTCCGCCGTGAAATGAAACGACGACGATGTCGGCCCGTTTATTTGCCTCGGTCACAAGTTGACGCGCAAAAGCGAGATCGTTGACGTTTGGCACGATGTTGTTATGGCCAAAGCCGATAAACGCGACGCGTTTGCCGCGCGACTCGACGATTGTTGTGGAGAACGAACCGCGGTCGCTGCCGGCGTGTTTTATTCCCTGTTCATCAAGAATGCGCCGAGTGGTTGATCGCCCAATGTCGCCAAAATCACCTGCGTGATTATTCGCCAGGCTCATCACATCAAAACCGGCCGCCTTCAGATATTTGCCGTAACGCGTCGGCACACGAAACGCAAAACACCTTGTCGAACCGGGCGAGCATTTCGAAGACGTTCCGCCATCGACCATCGGGCCTTCGAGATTGCCAAACGCAATGTCGGCGGCCGACAGCAGCGGCGTCACATCCTTTAGCGAATCGACGCCGTCATTCGGCGGCATCCGCGATTCGTTCGGATACGGCGAGCCCAGCATTATGTCGCCGACGGCGGCGATGGTGATCGGTTCTTTATTTTTGGGCGTCGCTTCCGGTTCCGGACCCGAATTAGAGGGTTCTTCGCTTCGAACAGTCTTTGGCTGGCACGCAAGCAATAAAAAGATTGCCAGGCAAAGGGTTGAAAAAACAATTGGTTTTGTATGGTTTAGCATTTTTCTCACCACGTTAGAGAGTCTCCCAATCATGCTCGGTTGCCCGCAACGATTCAATGTCTCGAGACTGGCCTACACAGTTCTTTTCCGTGTTCTCCCGTGTGTTCGGCGCCCCGGAACAGTTGGGTAGCGGCCAGCAACAGTCTGGCGGCGGCCAGCAACAGTCTGGCGGCAACCTTCTTCCCGGTCTACGCACCGGCCGGGGCCAATTTCTCCGAAACCTCTGGCTCGCTGGCTGCGGAGATTTCGTCTGTATTCGCGATCAGGGATTCGTCGATGATCTTTTTCTGCTCAAGCCCATGGATAGCGTATGAACCCGTCGCCGGCGAGGCCGAGGCGGCGCGTCCGACGTAGCGGAGCGAAGCGTTTTGCGGCTTGATGCTGCGCAAACGAGGTTCGACAAATGTCCATCCGCCCATGTTTTGCGGCTCTTCCTGTGTCCAGAATATCTCGGTCGCGTTCGGGTACGATGCGATTATCTCGACGAGCTTATTCGCCGGGAACGGGTAAAATTGTTCGAGACGGACGACGGCAACATCGCGGCTGTCAACACCTTCGCGGGCCGCGTCGAGATCGTAATAGACCTTGCCGCTGCAGAGAACGACGCGTTTTACTTTTGAACTGTCGGTGATAGTGGCGTCATCGATGACGCTCTGAAAGCCGCCGGTTTTAAGCTCGGCTACGGCTGAGCTTGCCGCCGGAAGCCGTAGAAGGCTCTTTGGCGTCATAACGATCAACGGCCTGATGATCTCCTGCTTTGCCTGACGCCGGAGAAGGTGGAAATATTGGGCCGGCGTCGTTGGGTAGCAGACCTGCATATTATTTTCGGCGCAAAGCTGCAAGTACCGCTCAAGCCGGGCGGACGAATGCTCCGGCCCTTGCCCCTCGTATCCGTGCGGCAAAAGCATCGTCAGACGGCATTTTTGCTGCCACTTGTCTTCCGATGACGAAATGTATTGATCGATGACGATCTGCGCGCCGTTTGAGAAATCGCCGAATTGGGCTTCCCAAATTACGAGTTGATCGCTCGATACGACCGCGTAGCCGTATTCGAATCCGAGTACGCCGTATTCGGACAGCGAACTGTCAAAGATAAACGCCCGCGCCTTCGGATTCGATTCGTTTCGAAGTTCGTTGAGCGGTGCCCAGCGGTCGCCGGTCATCGTGTCGTACATAGACGCGTGACGCTGTGAAAATGTGCCGCGTCCCGAATCCTGACCCGAAAATCGCACCGGTGCGCCTTCGAGAACCAGCGAACCGATCGACATTGCCTCGGCAAACGCCCAATCCATCGGTGCTTCACCAGTTCCCATCTTGGCCCGCTTCGCCAACTGGCCAACCATTTTCGGGTTTATATGAAAGTTTTCCGGCACCAACGAGATCTTTTCGGCGACTTGCTTAATTGTTGCGGTCGAAACCCCCGATTCGAAAACCGCCGAACCGTCCTCTTCGGCTCTCGGGGTTGAAAGGCTTGCTCTCGGCGGCTTATCCGCCGCGATCTGTTTGGCATTCGCCAAAATGCCCTCGTATTTCTCAACGACTTTATCCGTCATCGCCGTCAGATCGGCATCCGTTATCACACCTTCGCGAATCAATTGCTGGGCGTACAAATGCCGCGTTCCCGGATGCGCCTTGACGCGGGCATACATGACCGGCTGGGTATAGCTCGGCTCGTCGCCCTCGTTGTGACCGAGGCGGCGGAACCCGACGAGGTCGAGCACAACATCTTTGTTAAATTCACGGCGGTAATCGAGCGAGATCTGAATCACGCGATACGCCGCTTCAGGGTCGTCGCTGTTGATATGAAACACCGGCGTCTGTGTAACGTGCGCCGCGTCGGTTGAATAGATCGAACTGCGGCTCAGGCCCGGCGAAGTCGTAAAACCGATCTGATTATTGATGATGAGATGGATCGTGCCTCCCGTTCGATAGCCCGGCAGACCCGCAAGCTGCAGAGTCTCCATAACAACGCCCTGTCCCGCAAAAGCGGCGTCGCCGTGAAGGAGCAGCGGTAGAATATGAGCATATGTCTCTTGCCTCGTTTTTCCATGGCCGTCACGAAGCTCATCCTGCCGCGCTCTCGCCATTCCCTCGACCACCGGATTCACGGTTTCAAGATGACTCGGATTACACGAAAGCTGAATCCTCAAATCCCTGCCCGCCTTTGTCCTGCGTGTACCGACGGCGCCCTGATGATACTTCACATCGCCCTCGTCCGCCGGAAAGCTGGGGTGCGACGTTCCTTCAAACACAGTGAAAATACGCTCGGCCATGTCACCCGTGTCGGGGTTACCGATAATATTCGAAAGCACATTGAGCCGCCCGCGATGGGCCATGCCAATATAAATCTCATCAACCCCACGTACCGACGCGCCCTCGACCAGTTGATCGAGCATCGGTATCACCGTCTCGCAACCCTCGAGCGAAAACCGCTTCTGCCCAAGATATTTTTTGTGCAAAAACTGCTCGAACTGCTCGGCCTCGATCAATTTTTGCAGCAGCTCTTTTTTCGTTTCAACGGCAAGCGGCTGGGTATCGACAAACTGTTCACGAACCTGTCGCCGTATCCAGTCCTTCTGTTCGTTGCTGCTTAAATGGCGATACTCAATGCCGACCGTGCCGGTGTAGGCGCGTCTAAGAATTTCGAGGATTCGGCGCAGCGTCGCCGTCTTTTCGCCGTGCAATCCGCCCGTGATAAATTCACGGTCGAGGTCCCAAACGGTGAGGCCAAAGTTTTCGAGATCGAGCTCAGACGCACGGTGCGGGTTCATGTTCAGCGGATCGATGTCGGCCAACAGGTGTCCCGCCACTCGATAAGCATTTATTAGCTGCAGCACATTTGCCTGCTTCTCAACCTGTTCTCGCTCGCGGCCGAAAAGGGACGGATTATTGTCCTCGGCCCATCGCAGCGGCGGGTAATTTATCTCCAGATCGCCAAAGATGCCCTCGTAAAATTCGTGCTGGCCCTTTAGACACTCATGGATACGGGCGAGGAACATCCCGCTTTCCGCACCCTGGATGACGCGATGATCGTAAGTGCTCGTCACGGTAACCGTCTTGCTGATACCGATCGCCGACAAAGCACCCGACGTCATCGCCGCGTATTCCGCCGGATATTCGATAGCACCGGTGGCAATGATCGCGCTCTGGCCGGACATTAAACGCGGATTCGATGCCGCCGTGCCTATCGTGCCCGGATTTGTCAGAGAAATAGTCGTGCCCTGAAAGTCGGCGATCTCCAGCTTGCCATCGCGCGCCTTTTTAACCTGCTCGTTGTAACCGGCGAAGAACTCGGCAAAGTTCATCGCGTTCGCGCCCTTGATATTGGGTACGAGCAAACTTCGCGACCCGTCCTTTTTCTCAATATCGATCGCGATGCCGAGATTTATATTCTCGTGCTCAAGCCGGGACGGAACGCCGTTTATAACACCGAAGCCAAAATTAAGGTGTGGATAAGTTTTAACGGCCTGAACAATCGCCCAGGCAATTATATGCGTAAACGAAACCTTGCCTCGCCCCTGCGACGCCAAGTGCTCGTTGATAATGCGGCGATTCTCTTCCAGCACCTTGACCGGAATATTGCGAAAACTCGTCGCCGTCGGAACAGTAAGGCTCTGTTCCATGTTTTCGACAATCTTTTTCCCGACGCCGGTGATGGGTTTTGGCTCGGTATCGGGCGCCAATGGAACGGCAACGGGCTGTTTTGCAGGAGCCGCTTCCACGGCTGCGACCGGCGCCGGTGGTGCGGCGGGCGAAACGTCGGACGGCGACCCTCCGTTCAGCAAATCGCTGAAATACGTCTGCCACGATTCGTCAACCAGCTTCGGATCAGACTTGTATCGCTCCAGCAATCCCTCGACATAAGTCGCGTTCGACCCAAAAGCTTCCTGAATATACGCGGACAAATTAGGTGTTTTTTCGCTCACTTTATTCTCTATCGCCTCGACTAGAATTCGATCTTAACCCAAATCAAGAAAAACCGCTCATGCGGCTAGTATTGGGCCTGACGCCACCAGTTTTTTCTTTCGCGGATCAACCATCAGGCGTAGCCCTTCCAATGTCCGTGCTCCCAAAAGCAGCAGATCGCCTTTTTCTGCAAAAACGACTTCATCAACGGTAAAAAACTTGTCATATCGGACAATGGCAAAACCGATGCTGCGTGTTACGACCTGGCCGTTGGCCATAATAAAACTCACGTCTTTCTTTTCGCGCTCGACCTCCAGCTTTTCAAGCGTTTTTGCGGAGACCCACGTGTATTCGCTGCCGGTATCAACCAGCATCCGCGGAATGACGGCGGATTTTGTCCGCGACGCGATGTTCTCCACCTTGCATCTTATCGTAAAGGCACCCATGGATTGATTATAGTTCGAAATTTAGAATGTCAAAAGAGAGCGTCGGCGAACGCAGCATCTTCAGCGTCCTCGGCGTCAAAACCAATTGTGAACGCAGAACGAGACGCTGAGTTCTGGTATGAGCGACAAGCCTCTATTTCAGCGAAGCGAGCGGGTTGGCGATGGTCATTTCGATGTTGATTGGAACTACGCGTTTGAAGCTGAAACCGAACTTCTTAAATTTTCCAAAAACAAAGGCGGTGCCGACCACCACCATTTCACCTCTTCCTTCGGTTAGTTCGCGATATGCAGCGCGCGGAATGCTCGCGGTTCGAACGTGAACGCGAGCTGGTTTGGGTAAGGCGAACCACTCACCTTTTGTGATTGTAAACGGGTTTTTATATTCTTCGATCTCGACGGGAATGCCGTTGACCTTGAAATCGCTGAACGTGACAAACTCGATCTGGCCGCCCTGCTTTTTGCTCATCATCTCGGCACCGACCTCGATGGTCGCGCCCGTGAGACCAAGTTCCGCGATGCGCCAATCGGCAAGTTTCAACAAGGCATCGCGACTGAGATCGATTTTGGCATCATGAACTTTGTATCCACGAATTTTCGACGGCCATTTCTGCGCTAGCGTCGTTTGCACAAGCAAAAGCATCAGACCGGTTGCCAGTACTGTTCCAAATCTCATAGCGGTCTTATTTTAGGACTCAGTTGGACGACGCCTGTGATTTTTTTTTATCTTCACCGTCGTTCGAGGCAGATTCGATATCCTGTTTGATCGCATCGAGGATCCCATTGATAAATTGGGTAGCCTCGTAAGTTGAGAATCGGCGGGCGATTTCCAGAGCCTCATTTATTGCTACCGTATCTGGCGTGTCCTGGTATAAAAACTCGTAAACAGCGAGGCGCAAAACATTGCGGACGCAGATCGCCCTGTGCTCGATGCGCCAATGCTCGGCGCGGGTGCGGATGCGGTTGTCGATAGCCTCGATTTTTTCCAGGGTTCCGCAAACAAGGCTGTTTGCAAAGTCGCGGGTTTTGTCGTCGATAGACGCGTCGCCGAGCTCGTTCCAATAACTAAGGGTAAGCGTCTGTGAGTCGCCACGGACGAGATCGGACGCAAAGAGCATCTGCAAGGCACATTCGCGTGCTTTGTGACGTGTGCCGGTGCTCTTCTCTGCTTTATCAAACGACATTAAAAAGTTTCTCTTTTTTTTCTACCCAACGCTCTTCATCGCGCTCGGTCATATTCCAGAGCAAGTCGGCCATTTCGACGGCCGACAAAGCGGCTTCGTAGCCTTTATTGTCCGCCGTCTCGCCGCATCGGGCCTCGGCTTGTTCGGCGTTGTCGGCCGTAATTACGCCAAACAGTATCGGAACGCCTGTCTGTATAGATGCCTGCATTATCCCGGCCGCTGCCTGTCCCGCGACGTACTCGAAATGCGGCGTGTCCCCGCGTATGACAACTCCGAGGGCTATCACGGCATCAAATTCGCCGCTTTTTGCGGCCTTCAAACAAGCGACCGGCAATTCGAAAGCTCCGGGAACATAAAACGCTTCAATGAGATTTTCTTTCGCACCGCGGCTCTTGAGCGCTTCAAGAGCTCCGTTTGCCAATCTCGCGGTCAAAGCGATATTCCACCGGCTGACGACTATAGCAAACCTAAAGTCTGCGGCTGAAATCTCACTTCGATTTAGTTCAGTTTTCAAATCTTCTCACCTGCCCGCCGCGTGATCGCGTACTTCAGTATAGAGAAGGGGTGCTAACATTGACAAGCAGGCCGCGCTTTTGCGCCTGCGTTACAAATCCCCGATAATGGGAAACTGAGATGTCGCGCCATATTATCGAGACCGAGGAAACGCTGATTATCGAGACGCCCGAGCGTGTCCCGCTAGAATTTGCCCTCGCCTCAATCGGCAACCGCTTTCTCGCCGTCGCGATCGATCATTTTATACAGTACTTCGCGATTTTCCTTACAGCATGGTTTTTTTTGAGCCTAGCCGGCTACACATCCGCTGATGTCGCGGACGCGCCGGAAAAGCTGCTTACGGAAATGCCGAAATGGACGATTGCGATATTGATAATCGTTCTTTTCCTGGTATTTGCGGGATATTTCATCGTCTTCGAATGGCTTTGGAACGGGCAGACGCCTGGTAAACGGCTGTTAAAGCTGCGAGTTCTTCGCGAAGATGGCCGTCCGCTGACGCTGTGGGAAGCGATCGCCCGCAACCTTCTGCGAATATGCGACGCCGTGCCGGGTTTCATCCTGCCAGTCTATTCAATCGGCTTGATAGTGATATTTTTGAGCAGCCGCGACCAGCGTGTCGGCGATATTTTTGCCGGCACCGTCGTCGTCCGCGAGCGAACCGACGAAGCTCCGAGCTTTGCCGAGACGTTTTCCAATCGAATCACCGACACTGCCTTCTCGCGGGTTCAAAAAAGCGTCGGCGTTGAAGCAAACGTGAGCCTTCTCTCGGAGCGTGAGGTCGAGGTTGTGGAGAGTTTTTTGCGCCGCCGTTGGGACTTAACGGAACGCCAACGCCTATGGATGTCATGGCGAATAGCCCTCCCGATAATGTATAAACTGAAACCCGTTTACAACGTGGAAGATTTTACCTACGAAGGATTTCTCGAAGAAATACTCCACCGTTTCCACGCAAAACAGCGGTTTCTGAATTAAGCTCAGAGTACAATCTTTAGCTTGCCTCCGCGTCAGCAAAGAGACAAACTGAAGTTTGAACTCTGAATGTTTTATGACAAAAAGCATCTTAATAACGGGCGGAGCGGGCTTTATTGGCTCGCATCTCGTCGACCGTTTGCTCAGCGAGGGCGGGTGGCAAATCACGGTCGTCGACGATTTTAACGATTTCTATTCACCGGAAGTAAAACGCGCGAATATCGCTGAACATTTGGAACATCCTTTGTTCGCTCTCATCGAGGGTGACATTCGTGACGCTGCGGGCATGGCCGCGATCTTTGCCGAAACAAAGTTTGACTGCATAGTCCATCTCGCCGCCCGGGCCGGTGTCCGACCTTCATTGTCCGAGCCAAAACTCTATGCAGAAACCAACATCAACGGCACCCTCAACTTGCTCGAACTTGCACGCGAGCACGGTATAAAACAGTTCGTCTTCGGTTCATCGTCGAGCGTTTACGGGATAAACGCGAAAGTCCCATTTGCCGAGGACGACCGAATCCACCAACCGATCTCGCCCTATGCCGCCACCAAAGCCGCCGGTGAACTGCTCTGCCACACCTACTCGCATCTTTACGATATACGATGTATCTGCCTGCGGTTTTTCACCGTTTACGGAGCCCGCCAACGGCCCGATCTGGCGATACACAAATTCTCACGCCTAATCACTGAGGGCAAGCCGATCCAGGTCTTTGGCGACGGCACAACGCGGCGTGATTACACCTACATCGACGACATTATCCACGGCGTTCGTGCGGCGATAGATTACGACCGCTCGATCTTTGAGATCTTTAACCTCGGCGAATCGCAGACCGTTACTCTTGCCGAACTTATCTCGCTTATCGAACGCAGCCTCGACACGCAGGCATTTATTGACCGCCAGCCAATGCAGCCTGGTGACGTTCCGGTGACATTTGCCGATATCACAAAATCAAGGGTTCTGCTCGGCTACAACCCGACGACGAAGGTACAGGACGGGATACCCAAATTCGTGAAGTGGTTTAGAAAGTCAGAAATCTAGCCACCGATAAGCACAGATAACACTGATCGAGGTAAATCTGATCCCGCGTTATCTGTGGTATCGATGGCCATTCTTTTATTCATTCAGCTCCAGCCGAAGACCCGTTTCATGATGGGAAGCAAACGATGGCCGGTGACAGTCTTACGGAAGAAGAGTTCGTGTTCGGCTTCGACGCGGGCCATGTCTAGGAGGTCTTCGACACAATCGTCCATTCTAAGTTCCTTTGCAAACACAGCGGCGTCTTCGTATTCGACCGAGTTTTGACTTTCCAACCGTCCGGCAAAGTACATCGGCATAAACCAGCCCGCGATAAAGCACGACGGGCCGAGGAAGTTGCCGATCATCCAGAATATTTTTTCACGTAGCGGACTGGGCTTGGCACCGAGCTCTTTCAACCACTGCCCGACACGCTCGCGGTGTTCCCACTCCTCGGCCTCAATCTCTCTGATGCGTATCTTTTCGGGTGAATCCTGTAGCGATTTCCAATGCCCGCGATAGGCATACGCCGCCGCGACTTCGCCGGCGTGAGCATTTTGGAGGATGCGGATGAGGTTTGATCTGGGGTTTTGAGACACACTTGATTATACATAATGAACGAAGTGTGCGGAGCACACGCTAATAGTGATAGCTGCAGCTAGAACGAAGCGGAATCTGTCGCCGGAGATTTTCACCGATTTGCGGTTTTCAGCCTCGTTCACGAGGCTTACCCGAAAGGGCAAAGAGCCACGTGGCTTTAGCACGTGGATAGTTTGAACGAATGATTCAAAAGGGGTTTTTAAGTTCTTTCCACTTTATAGCAAAATGTCGAACAGCATTTATTCCGAGATAAACTTCCACATCACTTGGCACACTAAAACCAGTTTGCCCATGATAAATGAGCGGATCAAAGACCGGCTTTATCACTATCTAACTTCATAAAATCCTCGAAACGCCGGGAGCTCGGCTTCACGCGATCGGCGGCATCGAAACCCATGTTCATATTGCGGTTAGCTTGCAACTAAATCTTCTTGTTTCGGATTGGATCGGAAAGCTCAAAGGTTCGAGTTCGTACTACATCAACCACGAAGTCCAACCGAAAGCTCTCGAATGGCAACGAGGCTACGGGATCGTGACTTTCGGAACAAAATATCCGCAATGGGTCATCGATTACTCAATGATCAGAAGGAAACATCACAAAAATGAAACGACCAGCGAAAGGCTTGAGAAACATTCAGAGGACGAGGATGATGGCTAAAGCCCAAACCGATAAGGACGTTAAAACGCTCTTTAAGATCGTCTGGACAATCTGTCCACGCCGTTAAAGCAAGGGCGATACGTTCAAGCCCGCGTGTTTCGCCCCGCTTACGCGCGGGCTTATGCATCTCTCGCAACGAAATTAAGACACTACCCCCGAACGCTCACATTGGTAATACGAGTCGCCTGTCGGATACAATTAACATACCCGATATGGAGATCTATTTTCAGCTAATCAGCGACGCCGAGGCGCTAAAGAAGGCCGTCGATGAATTAAAGGATGAGCCGTTTCTCGGCTTTGACGTCGAGACGACGGACCTCGACCCGTACAAAGGCGATCTGCGGCTCGTGCAGCTTAGCGACGGCAAGAATACAAAGGTTATTGACCTGCACGCTTTTGCCGGAGACAGGAGACAGGAGACAGGAGACAGGGGCGTTCTGCGGACAAATCCCGATTTAGCACCTTTGCGCGACCTTTTGGCGTCAACCAGGCAGACAAAGATCGCCCACAACGCAAAATTTGACACAAAATGGGTGCGTCATCACCTCGGCACCGAGGTCGGCGCTGTTTACGATACTTATCTGGCGAGCCTTTTGATCTCTGCCGGCGAGGGCGAGCGGCGGCATGGGCTGGCGGATGTGGTCCAGTTTTTCCTTGGTCAGACACTCGATAAGAGCCAACAGGTCAGCGATTGGGGCGCGGCGGAATTATCGCACTCGCAGATCGAATACGCGGCCCGCGACGCGGCGATCCTGCCGGAAGTTAGGGCAAAACTCGACGAGCGAATCGCCGCCGACGGCCTCGCGGAGGTTCTGAAACTCGAAAACGAATGCGTCATGCCGATCGCCGAGATGGAGCTGAACGGCTTCTATCTCGACAAAGCGCGGTGGCGTGAACAGCTTGCGGTCGTGACGAAGGCTCAGGCAAAATTTGCCGATCAGCTCCAGGATATGCTCTCGGCCGGCGTCGCCCAGGCGTCGCTTTTTGGCCGGGCCGAGATCAATCTCGATTCGCAGGCACAGGTCACCGACGCCCTGCTCGGCCTCGGCGTACCCGTGCCGAACACGACGCGGGCGTGGGAGCTGCAGCCGCTCGCCGAGAAATACCCGGTCGTCGGCAAACTGCTCGAATACCGAGGTGTCGCCAAGGCCGTCGGGAGCTTTGGCGAGAACATTCTCGAATTTATCGAGCCGAAAACAGGCCGCATCCACGCCGATTTTCGCCAAATCGGCGCTCCGACCGGCCGTTTTTCCTGCTCGAACCCAAACCTCCAACAGATCCCGCACGAGGCCGAGTACCGCCGATGTTTTAACGCGCCCGATGGCCGCTCGCTTGTCATCGCCGACTATTCGCAGATCGAATTGCGAATTTTGGCGGATTTTTCCGAGGACCAAAATTTTATTAGTGCTTTTGTTTCGGGACAGGATTTTCACGCTGCGACCGCCGCCCAGGTCTTTGGAATCAAGCCTGACGAAGTCACCGCCGACCAGCGTTCTTTCGCCAAACGCCTCAATTTCGGGGTCGTTTACGGCATCGGCGCGTCGCGTTTTGCTATGATGACCGGTCTCACCCTAATCGATGCCGAGAACACCCTGCGAAAATATTTCTCGACCTACCCGCGTATGGACGAATGGCTGAGAATGCAGTCAAAAAATGTACTAACCGAACGCCAGGCTCGCACAAAATCAGGCCGCCTCGCTCGCATGAATTTCGACGCGAACGACCGTTCATCAATCGGCGCGGCCCAGCGTTACGCCAAAAACATGCCGATCCAGGGCACATCCGCCGACATCCTAAAGCGCGCGCTCCGCCTTCTCCACGACGACATCCGCTCTACTTCGGCCCGCCTGGTCAACATAGTTCACGACGAAATAATAGTCGAATGTGACACTGCCGACGCCGAAACCACCGCCAAAAAACTCGAAAGCGCGATGCTCCGCGCCGGCGAGGAATTTGTAAGCAAAGTTCCCATTAAGGTCGATGTCCATACCGCGGATGAATGGACGAAGTAGTCGGACCACCCGATGGAGATGCCCGGACGAGCCGTCCGGGCTCCAATTAGAGAATTTGAACGGAGAGACATCGAAGAGCAAAAGGATTAGAATCTCAAATATTACGAGGTCAAAATTCGAGGACGTGGTTAAGTGAAAAGTCAGATTTCTTTTACGACCGATATATTTGAAACGCGGCAGATACAGCCGCATTTTGTAAACCCTCGAAATTTTGGCGAAGATCTTGCCGCTTGGCTTGTAGAGGCATCACGGACGAGTAGATTTAGGCTTGGCTCGCCATTTCAGACGGAGGAAGGCTGGACGGTTCCGGCGGAAGCGGGCGGCGAGCAGTTTGAGATCGGGGTCGGCATCATGGATGCGTCAATCGGGGATGCTCAGGCCAATTGGCTGATTACGATCGAGAAAAAGCGCAAATGGAAAATATTCAGCTCAAAGGATTCGGCCCTGCGCTCCGAGCTTTGCGATCACATTCAGAATATTCTCCGCGACAAGCCTCATATACGCGAGATCAGGTGGACCGATCAGGTCGGCCATTTTGCACGCTAAAATCGAGCGTGATATATTCTCAAAAAAGAAAGGCGGAAACACGACCGTAGGGAGTGTGTCTCTCACTCGGCCTGAAGACAAGCAAGGAAAACCAATAATGTCAGGACACTCAAAGTGGCACACAATCAAGCACAAAAAAGGCGCGACGGACGCTAAACGCGGCAAGATATTCACTAAGATGATCAAGGAGATCACCGTCGCGGCCCGCACCGGTGGCAGCGGCGATGTAGATTCAAACGCCCGGCTCCGCAAAGCGGTCAACGATGCAAAAGCCGCGAATATGCCAAACGACACCATTGACCGCGCCATAAAACGCGGCACCGGGCAACTCGAGGGCGTCGCCTATGACGAGATTACCTACGAAGGCTACGGCATCGGCGGCGTCGCCGTACTGGTCGAAACAATGACCGATAACCGAAACCGCACGGTCGCCGAGCTTCGCCACATCTTCTCAAAAAACGGCGGCAACCTCGGCGAAGCCGGCTCGGTCGCGTGGATGTTCGATAAAAAGGGCTACATCGTCGTCGATAAAGCCGCAAAGAGCGAAGACGAGCTTTTCGATATCGTCATAGAGGCAGGTGCCGACGATATGCAGGACGGGGGCGATGTCTTTGAGATATATACCACACCCGACGCCTTCGAACCCGTAACCGAAGCCCTCAAAACCGCCGGCATCGAGCCCCAGGCCGCCGAAATCTCGATGATCCCCCAAAACTACATCGCCCTTACCGATGGCGACGCCCGCTCAATGCTAAAACTCTACGAAGCCATCGACGACAACGACGACGTCCAAAAAGTGTATGCAAACTTCGATATAGACGAGAGCGAGATGGAGTAGCGACACGGACTGCGGGTTTGTAGACAAAGAAATATTCAGTCGTTCGGGTCGGGCAGATTAAGAATCATTCATGGATGGCCTGTTTCAGCGCGGGCATATGTCGTTCGATATTCGTCCAGATCAATTCCATGTCGATGCCCAAATAATTATGAACAAGAACATTTCGGAACGCTCCTATCCGAGCCCATTCGATCTCCGGTCGAGTTGATTTTATTTCATCGGCTAAGCGCTGCGTCGCTTCGCTCATCGTTTGCAGATTCCTCAAGGTTGCGTCCTGAAGTGTTTCGGAGGCGAGAAACAAATCTAATCCGACTGCAATGTTTTTCTCAATACGACGAAGGCAATCGTCAATATGCCGAAGGTAAACCGAATCATCGTTCATACCGGGACAGCCTCACGGAGCACTCTCGCCCGCAGATCCTTGTTCAGAGCCCTTTCCGTGACAATTTCAACCCGTCGACCAAGCAGCTTTTCCAAATCCTGAATCAACCCGATCGGAAACCATGCACTCGTTTGCCCGGCTACGTCGATCAAAAAATCTACATCACTCGTCGCCCCGCTTTCGCCACGAGCGACAGAACCAAACACTCGAACATTCGACGCCCCGTGACTGTGTGCAATCATTCGAATCTCGTCACTCTTTAGCCTGATTGATTCTTCAAGTTTCATCGCAGCTTATCAGTGGCCCTCTTGAAAGACATGATAAAAACAGTTTTTTGACTCATGTGATATGTTCCGATCAAACACGCAGTCCATAGCGAGATTATAGCAGAAAGTTTTCCCAAGATTGGATAGCAGGCATTAACAGTGAGGCTAGACAAGAATTAGTTTTACACCAGCAAACAACAGAACAACCGCCAAAACGCGCCGGAGCGTGATCGAGTCAAATCGTTTGCTGCCAAGCGTCGAGCCGATAAAGCCGCCGACCACGGCCGCCGCGATCCAAATCCAAACGTCCGGCGGTAGAACTGAGACTTGTTTGTAATTGCCCGCCAGACCGGCGGCCGAATTTACTAAAATAAATAGCACCGAAACACCCGCCGCGACGCGCGTTTCGGCCCAGTGCATCAGCAGCAGGATTGGCGTCAGGAATATTCCGCCGCCGACTCCGACCAGGCCCGACAGCAATCCGATTATCGCCCCGATCAGCAGGCATGCAAGTATTGGCGGTTCTTCGACCTGCTCGTCGCTTTTTAGTTTTATCGCCAATCTCACCCCCGCCGCCAGCAGTACAAAACCGAGCACGACCTTATAAACATTCGTCGGCAATTGGATCATCCCGCCGACAAACGCCATAGGTATCGACGCCGCCGCAAACGGTAAAAATATGCGCCACGAAAAATACCCGGCGCGATAAAATTGCACGGTCCCGATCGACGCCACGAAAAGGTTGAGCACAAGCGCCGTTGGCCGCGTCACCTCAGGCGCGACGGCAAAAAACGCCATCACCGCCAAATATCCCGAAGCCCCGCCATGCCCGACCGATGAATAAAGGACGGCGACGAGAAAGATGGCGAAGATGATGAGAATTGCCGTGAAATCCATTGTTTTCAGCTGCCTAGCGGCCATGTGAATTTAGCGGTGGGTTTCAACCCACGGAAAATCGAAACATAATCCGCGTCACGTCAGCGACGAATGAAAAAACCTAGTTCCTCCGTCGCTGACGCGACGGGCTAGGTCGTTTATTGCTACAGTGGGTTGAAACCCACAGCTAAATTCACGCGGTCGCTACGCGACCAAGATTATTCCCGATCCACTCATCCCAGTTAACCAGCGCCCGCTCAACCTGCACCGCATGCCGCTCGCGTTTGTTGCGATGCTTCTTGCGCAGCTCCGTCGGCAGCGGTTCGAGAAGGCCGAATGTGATGTTTACCGGTTGGAAATTCTTCGTCTCGACGTTTGAGACATAGCGGCATAACGCGCCAATGGCGGACGTAAGAGGCGCGGTTATCATGGGCTGATCGCGGGAAACGCGGACCGCATTTATCCCGGCGAGCCACCCGGTGGCGACGGATTCGACATAGCCTTCGACACCGGTGATCTGGCCGGCGAAGAATAGCCGGGGATTTGTACGTGTTTCCAAAGACTCGTTTAGTATCTTCGGCGAGTTGATAAATGTGTTTCGATGTATCTGCCCAAATTGCAAAAACTCGGCATTCTCCAAACCGGGAATTAGTTTCAAAACCCGCTCCTGCTCGCCGTATCGCAGGTGATTTTGAAAACCGACCATGCCAAATGCGTCGGCCATCATGCTTTCCTGACGAAGCTGGACACAGGCCCACGGTTCGCGGCCGGTGCGCGGATCGGGCAAACCACGCGGTTTCATCGGGCCGTAACGCAATGTGTCGACGCCGCGCCGGGCGGCCTCCTCTATCGGCAGACAGCTTTCAAACCAATGCGTGTCCTCAAATCGTTTCAACGGCACCGATTTGGCATTTATCAAAGCGTCAAAAAACACCGCGTATTCGTCCGGCGACATCGGGCAATTTATATAATCGTCGCCGCCCTTGCCATACCGCGCCGCCTTAAACGCCACCGACATATCGATCGAATCCGCCGCGACGATCGGCGCAATCGCGTCATAAAAATAAAGCTGATCGTCACCGGTGATCCGCATAATCTCGCGCGTCAGAGCATCCGAGGTCAACGGCCCGGTCGCAATGATCGTGACTGGAGGGCAAGCATCCCGCCCGCCCGTCGGGATTTCCGTCACTTCCTCCCGAATGATCTCAATATTCGGATGCGCCTCGATTCGCTCGGTTACCATCTCGGCAAACTTTATCCGGTCAACCGAAAGAGCCGCCCCGGCAGGCACGCGCGTCTGGGCGGCCACATCCATCACCATCGAACCGCCGCGACGCAATTCCTCTTTTAATAAATATGGCGCGCTCCCCGGCTCGTCCGTCTTTAGCGAATTCGAACACACGATCTCAGCCAGCTTGTCCGTCCGATGCGCCGGCGTCTGCTGAACCGGCCGCATCTCATACAGCCGCACCTGAGCGCCCATATCCGCCGCCTGCCAAGCCGCTTCGACGCCCGCAAGTCCACCGCCAATTACATTGATAAAAGTCATTAGAACATTATAACGAAAGTAGTTTGCTCGTTGATCGAGACGTAAGAAATTTTTCTTCAGCGATGCAATCCACCTGTCCGATTTGGCGCTCCGCAAGGCAGAAACACGACCGGTAGGGAGTGTGCCCCGTTGAGATGACGGCACACTCCCTACCGGTCGTGTTTCTGCCTTTTGTGTCACCTTACGGCTATGCTCACCTTGCGTTTTGCCGCATAGACTCTTGCCATTGCCCGGCAATTGTCGAACACCTTTGATGTGACAATGCCTGAGCCGGGTGGATCGACCTCGACGGTCATGCTCACGCGGGCGGCCTTAATGAGCCATGCCGCCGAGGCAGCCGCATTGAGGTCGTAGGTCGGCGTCCATTCTTCGTTGAGCGGGGCGAGACCGGCGGCGTCTTCGAGAGCGACGGCGGCGAGCAATTCGCCGAGGTCGGCTTCGCTTAGCGCGGGATCCATGTCCCATGCGGTCATTCGTTTTAGTTTTTCGAGTGGTGTTTCCATAGTTTTATCTCCAGAGTCCAGTTTTGAGTCCCGCCTTCAGGCGGCTTCCTCGCCGGCGAAGAATCCGCCAAAGGCGGGACTCAAAACGTAAGCACCCTACGCCTTATTCGCGATCAAGCAGGCAAGTGCCGTTGGCCGCACAACCTTCGCGCCGTAAACATGCAGCCCTTTGACGGCGTCGCCGAAGCGTTTCTCCGGCTTGTAGGTCTGAACATCGAGTATTTGTTCGACATACGCGGTTGCCATTGAGTGGCCTGCGATGATTTTGTATTTGGAGCCGGTCGTGTTCGGCACGTTATTCGATTTGAGCACCGCGAAACCGGCGGCCTGACCCGCTTCGCCGTTTTGCAGACGGCGGTCGCCCGCGGTCGTTCCGGAACGCACGAAGCGGTCGTCCTTCAATAGCAGCCCGTGAAACCACGCTGGCACGACGACGAACCTTTCCATCGTCGGAACGTTGCTCTCATCGAGCAGTACGCCGAGATCAACCAGATATTCGTACGCGTCGTCCTTTGTCGGCACTTTTGGCGTGATAGTTGTGCCAATCTTGTTCCCGTTCGGCACGGCCGTGTCCATTGTGGTCGCGAGAAATGTATCGGCAATCTCGCGAAGCGACCACGCCGAACGCCGCATTGCCTCGTCAAGAACATTGACGTTCTGCTGCGCCCGGTCGACGCTGTCCACGTAAAAGTTAAAGTACTTCGCTTTATCGATTAGCAATGTCTGCTCGTCGTCGGTAAGCACTTCGGGGTCGGCGATGTCCACATTCGTCGTATAATCGCCGATAGTCACGTCGCCGATCGACGCTATCTTGACCGTGTTTCCGGCCTTTTTAATCTCGCCCTCATAATCGCGGTTAGACACATTCGCCTGTCCGTATATGAGCGCTTTTTCCAAAGCGACGAGCAACCTCGCCGCCCAAACCGTTGGTATAAATTCTAATGCCATAATTCTCCTTTGTGTTCGTTTTGAGTCCCGGTTTTGAGTCCCGCTTTAGGCGGCCTCTTCGCCGGCAAAGAGGCAGCCAAAAGGCGGGACTCAAAACGTATCTATTTCTGGCTAAGGACGCGTTTAACATCCGCCCAATCGAGAGCGGCTATCTCTTCCGTCTTCATTTTTGCAAGCGCCTCTCTGGTCAATCGCGGAGCTCTGGCGACTCCCGCGCCGGCGTCAATAGACGTAGTGTACCGGTCAGAGCCAAACTGTTCTGGAAGCCCGGTTTTCAGTTTCTCGATCAACGCCGCCGCGTTCGCGACCTGGCCGTCGTCCGCAAATTGAAGGTCTGCCTTTATTGAATCGAACAGCAACCCCGGCGACCTCGCCCCGGCCTTTTCAAGCTCGCCCGTTATCTGCCGGTGAGCTTCATTGAGCTGGATAGATGCCTTTAGTTGTTCGTTCTCCGCGCGAAGTACCTCGATGTCAGAACCACCTGCGGTAGCGGGTGGTTGAACCTGAATAGGGTTCGATTGATTGTCGGAGACAGCCGTCTGATCCGAGTCGTTCGCGGGCGTTTGGGTTAAACCACCCACTACCGCAGGTGGTTCTGACATTCTGGTTTCCAGAGTGTCTTGTGTTGTGTTTTCAGTTTGTTTTTTCATATTTAGCTCCAAGTTCAAGATCGGGTTCCTAAGACAACAAATTTCAAAATCGCAGTCAGAAAGGCGGGCTTGCCCCCATTCGCGCCAAGTTAAGGCTGTAAGCCCCTGACACCAATGGAGTTATCATATGTTCTTTGCGAAGGTGTTCGGCCTTCACCGCGTAGCGGTGACGTGAATTTAGCCGTGGGTTTCAACCCACGG
>JANPCJ010000348.1:0-10571 GCA_031430895.1 Chloracidobacterium sp.
GTTTGCTCCCGCCGGACGGAAATCTAGACCAATCAAAAACTCACCCGCATTCAACCCCGTTATCGCCACATCCGACAATATTATCCCCGGCGCCCCAGCGTTAAAGCTGATCAGATGATCGTTATTCAAATTGTAACCATAAACGCGCGGCCCGCCTCCCGGCGCCGGTGTCGGTGTCGGAGTTGCCGCAGGCGTTGGAGTTGCGGTCGGCCCCGGTGTTGGCGTCGCTGTCGGGGTCGCCGTGGGCGTCGGAGTCGCCGTCGGAGTCGGAGTCGGCGTAGCCGTAGGTGTTGGCGTTGGCGTCGCCGTTGGTCCCGGCGTCGGTGTCGGAGTTGGCGATGGCGCCGGTCCGGCGTTAAAGGCCGAAATATCCAAAACCATTACGCCTGTTCCGATCTGCCCACGATTCGTCAACTGGCCGGTTGTCAGATTTGCCGTGTAAAGGCTGTCGGATGTCGTGGACGTATCAATATTTAGATACGCATTGGCGGTCGTTCCACTGATGTCAAAACCAAGGGTTGAGGACGTGGTGGAAACTCCGGTGTCACCAACCGTAAAGACCTGTCCGGTATTCGGAGAAACCGGCGCACCACCGACGCTGCCCACGGTTACAAGATCGTCAACATTTGTGTCGAATCCGTAAAGCGTAGTCGAAGTAGCCCCGGCGACGTTGTTTGTATATGCAACTGCGGCCACACTCGCGGGAAGACCCGCGTTAGGATCGCCCGCCGCGAAAGCGACGTTTGTGTCGGTCGCCGCGATCAATCCGGTGTCGGGATTAAGGCGGTAGTTGGCCCCGTTATTTACCGAATTTAGATTCTGACCCGCGATGAGGCGGATACGGTCGGGAACGGGATTGAAGTCAAACGCGAATTGCCCCGTCACGCTAATTACAATATTAAATCCGGGCCCGACGGGCGTCGCCACAGCGGTTGCCCGATTGATCGTGTAAATCTGACCTGCTCCGTTGGTCGGGGTATAGCTCATTGCGTAGAGCTGTCCATTGGCGGGACGGAAGTCGATCCCAACCAAGGATTGACCTGCCACAACGCCGGTAACCGTCACCGGTGTTGTAATTGTTCCGGGCGTTGCGCTGTTGAACGAGAATAGTTGTCCCGCCGTCGTCAACCCGTAAATCAGATCCGCCGGATCATCGTCATCGACAATCGTGCCAATGCCCTGGCCATCGGCGACAGTCGCGTTGCTTACATTTACAACGTCAAGTGAGAAGGTCTCATCCGGCTCATCGCTGGGGTCTTCGATTGTGGGCACGGTCACCGTGCGGGTAAGCGTGTTCGGCGGAAACACTACGTCGAGGTTATCTACCGAGACAAAATCGCCGCCCTCCGTGGCGGTGATGCCATTCGTTTCCACCCGCACTGTAACGGTTTGAGCGCTCGGCGCCGAAAGCGAAACTGTGAAATCTATCGTACCTTCCCCTTCGATCTTGCGGGTCCCGGATGTGCCACGCTCCCGAGCGCTGGCATCGCCGACATTAACGGCGGGACCGCCGGCCGCCGTAATCACAAAATTCTCATTGTTGATGTCAAAAAAGATATTTCCAACGGCCTCGACCCTGATTCGGCCTTGAGTCGTTGGGGTATTTGGGACGGTGATCGGCTCTGTGCCATCGTTCGGTGTATTTGCGAGCAGCGTGGTCGGGAATGTCTGTCCGCCATCGGTCGAAAGACGGACGTTGACATTTGTAGCACCTATCGGAGCAGCGTCTGTTCCGACAACATCCCAAGTGACGGTCTGGGTCGTTCCTGCACCCCATGCGACGCCGTTGTCCTGTGCTGTGACACGAAACGGCCCGGTCGTGTTAACGGTAGTCACCGTCATTCCGGCATCCGCCGTCCCGCCCCTGCGGTCGCGAACGGCCACCCGGAAGTTCATTGTACGCGCCAGCGACGGTAGGCTTTCCCCAATAATGCATTCCGAATTAGGTGCACACACCGCGCCGGGCAATCCAGTCGGATGCGTACCCGAATATGTCAAGAACGGGTTGTTAGATCCTGCCGGGCTGTTGCCTGCGGGATTAAGGATGAAATTCATCGTCGGGAAGGTCCTCGATGCGCTCAAAACGGGCGAGTAGGCACGGAATAATGGGCGCAGAATGCCATCCGTATCGACGTCAAAGGTATTGGCCGGTGTTCCCAACTGGCCGCTTCCCGATGGGGCGAGATCGTATTCCTCCCATGAATAAAGAAGATTTGTCGAGTCACCCGGATCGGCGTCATTGCCGGTTGCGGTCAGAGTAAATGGCGTAAGCCGCGGGATCGTAAAGTTCGCCCCCGCGTTGACGGTCGGAATGCTGTTCGTGCCCGATGGTGTGCCACAGCTTCCGCCGTTTCCGGCGTCTTGAATATTCGCGACCATCTGGGTCAGGCTTCGAATATGAAACGCGGGCGTACCCGTATCCACAAATTGCTGTGTATTTCGGATGTTGCATATCCCGACGTAAGACATGATCGTCGAGCCGCTGCCCACTTCAAAGGCATTCGATGTCGATCGGGTTGTGCAGGCCCCGCCCATGTCGCGGTTATTGTAGGTATGACTGCCGCCAAACTGGTGTCCGACTTCGTGGGCGACATAATCGACCGTAAACGGATCGCCCGGTATTCCCTCGCGGGCCGAATAACCTTCCGCCTTTTGCACCGAGCAAATCGACGGCGATGAAGCCACGCCGCCGCCGCCCGTTCCGTAAAGATGACCGACATCGTAGTTTGGCATGCCGACGCGGGTGTCAATCGTCGTTTGGTTTATGTTCAACTGGGCTTCCTCGTCGGTATTATTGTACGGATCAGTCGCCGGATCGTCATAAATAATGTTCGTCGCGTTGTTCGTGATGGACGGATTAACAAGCAGCAGCGTTACGGAAATCTCGCGGCGAAAAATACCGTCCAGACGATTAACGCTCGTCATCATTGCGGCCAGCGCGGCGGTGCGCACGGTTTGAGGGTCGGTTGACATTGTATTCGAACGCGCCCATTCGCCGGTCGTCGCAATCGCGATCCGATAAGTTCGTATATTCGCTCCGTTTGTAAACTCGAGTGATTCCGGCGATGAGAGGAGATCGGATGCTTTGATCTCCGAGGCAAATTCATCGACTTTGCAGCTAAATCGCCCGGTATCGGGGCCGTATTCGTGCTTGAAATAAACCAGATAATTGTCGCGGTCTTTTTCCTGGAACGGATCGATGTAAACAGTTCCGCGCTCCGTGAAGATGTAGCCATGAAAGCCAGATTCCGTCCAATCAAAGCGCGCAGTGGCAGTCGGGTCGTCTATCCCGAAGCCCTGAAAGCTTTTCCAGGACGGGAAATCGGCAGAGAGATGCGGGGCCAGCACAGGCGAATCCTCGACACGAAACCGCGAGATTGTGCCATCCGGCATCGGAATATCCATGACCACCGTCTTCTCCCGGGCATTATCCGAGAATTCGAGCGGCATTTCCTTCAACAAATTCGCGAACGCCGTACGGTTTAGATCAAAGACGAGATAGTTTTTTGGGCTGAGCAGACGCCGACCGCGTTCGGGCAGATTACGTTCGTTCACCTGACGCCAAAGCTGGACACTCTCGCTTGTACCGACGGGGCGTTTCGCACCCGATTTATTTCGACTCTGCGCCTCGGCAGCCGTTTGGGCTAGGCCGAACAATACGGCCAGGCATAGAAAAAGATTGAAAAAACGGGCGGAAATTCTTGGCACTCTCATCTTGATACACTCCTGTCGGTTAGAATCTGGAATTCATCATAGTATAAGTCCGGAGGGAAACTTAGTATTGCTTATTCGAGAAAATTTTAACACATTTTCTTCGAGCTACAAATCGTCGTAAAGAGTTCTGAAAGAGAGGTTTACTAAGAATGACGTTCAGAGTTCAAGCTTTAGCTTGCAATCATGCGAAGCGGAGACAAACTGAAGTTTGAACTCTAAACAAGCGCTTCCTTCATTCTCCTAACTCCTTCCGCCATCCGCTCTTCCGTATTGCAGAAAGAAATCCGCAGGAAGCCGCGTGCTTCTGATCCAAAGGCGACTCCGGGAACGGTGATGACCCGATTCTGAAGGCATTTTTCCGCGACCTCCACGCAATCGCCCAAAGAGCGGACGTCGAGCATCGTATAAAAAGCTCCTTCGGGAGAAGTCGCATGTAACCCAAGTTCTCTCTTGAAAAGATCGACCAGGTAAGCGCCGCGTTTTTCATAAACCTCACGAGCCGCTTTCTTCGAAGCCTCAGCTTCGTCCGTCCAGCCGAGCAGAGCAGCCTTTTGCGTGATCGTGGATGTGCAAACCGTCAGGAACCCATGGAGGATTTGAATGGCCTGCATGATGTCTGCTTGCGAACTGGCGGCCCAGCCCAAGCGCCAACCGGTCATGCTCAATGACTTCGATAAACCGCTGACAATAATGGTCTTGTCGTAATACTCCGAGGCCGAATGCGGACGTTCCCCAAAATATAAGTCGGCGTAAATCTCATCGGAAATAAGATAAATGCCAGTGTCTTTCAGAACTTCCGCGACTTGTTGTAGATCATCTGGTGTGAAAATTTTGCCTGTCGGGTTCGACGGACTGATGATAACCGCGACCTTAGTCTTTTCCGTGATCGCGGATTTGAAATTTGAAATATCAAATTTGAAATCCTGATCGGCCGGCAGACGGTAATACACCGGATTTCCCTGCGCGACCCGTGTGCAGGCGTCGTAAGCCGGAAAGCCCGGATTTGGCAGCAGCACATCGTCGCCTTCGTCGACAACACACAAAAATGCCGCCGTCATCGCCTCCTGAGAGCCACAGGTCACAACGACATTGTTCCGTTGCAAATCGAGATGAGGATACTGCTCGGCGATCTTGTCCCTCAGCGCGGGAATGCCGGGATGCGACGTGTAACCGTTTTGCTCTTCCAGCGTAACGCGCGCGGCCTCTTCACGCAGAAATTGCGGCGTTGGAAGATCAGGCTCACCGAGACCAAAATTTATGCTGTTCGGCAACGCGCGTTCGAAAAACTGGCGTATCAGCGTCGGCTGCAGGCCTTGCATTCTTAAAGGTAATTTGAACTCGGTATGTTCTTTTGGAGTCATCGATCTTTATAGATCTCGCTGCGGTGGCCTATTGAATCTCACAGTAATCATCTCGTCATCCCGATTTATTTCGTATATCACTCTGAAATCGCCTTCGCGAAGTTTGTTCTTCCCAGCCAAACTTCCGCTTAGTCCCGCCGGCTCAATATCCAGCGCGTTGTGTGCAAGCCAGAGAAGCTTGCGAGTTATTCGGCGAGCTATTTCTCGATCGAGCTTAGCGAGTGATCGGCGGGCTTCGGCTATGACTTCGATTTTATAGGGCATTTATCGCGGAGATGAGAATTCAGAATCTAAGCCGAGTTCTATTAAGACATCCTCAAATGGCACCCCTCGCTCACCTAGCCTGACCCTTTCATTCTGCTGCCTCATAAGCTCGACGAACTCATCTCGAAGCTCTAACCCCGCGTCCGGATCGACAAAACGCGCCAGTTTTTCCTCCACAACATCAGAGACGATGCCGGTAATCATAGTCCGCAAATCATGAACTGACATTTGTGCAACGGTTGTTTCCATATTCGAGAAGTATAGCAAATATCTAACGGTTCCAGAGTCAGCAGTCAGTCATTCGAAGGGCGCGGGACCCATCGATCCTCAACTTCCTTCGCTATCCTCCGACATGGTTTCCTCGATCTCGTCGCGTATTTCGCCGACCTCCAGATTAAATTCCCCCTCAGCCTGGGTGATCGGGTCGCCTGTCAATACGCCGCCGATCAGCTCGATCTCGCCGATGATTTGTTGACCGAGGCCTGAAATATTCTTTTTAATGCCGGTATTTTCCGTTTCGAGTTCGTTGTTGTTCATGAAAAGTATTTTAGGTGATTTGGGCCGAATAATAAATGCGACGGGCACAAGCCCGCGCGTAAGCAAGGGCGATACCTTCAAGATGCGTGTTTCGCCCTTGCTTATGAGTCTGTGTCAAAAGTCGTTGGATGATCCAATGAGGTTCCTCGGCTATGCCGTTCGATGTGCGGAAAAGCTTCGCTTTTCCGACCGAGCCTCCAACGGTTCTGCGGCTGCGCCGCCGCTACGGGGCCGCTAATCACTGGCCTAGGCAACGATCGGGCGGAAGGACGGCGGCATAGCCGCATACAAAGTTGTGAGGGCTGCCGGCGAAGCACAGCTTCGCCGCACATCGACGGGCAAAGCCCGAAAGCCAAGTTTTGACACAGCCGCTTATGCGCGCGCCTTGTGCATCGACATCGCCATCGCTTTCACATCCGCGACCAGCCGCGCGTCGTTTGGGTGAATTGCTCCGTCGTGGCGATGAGGAACCCGCTCGTAGGAATATTGCATTCGTACCTTTTCACCGACAAAAACGGACGGTCGATCTCTATGAGGTTAAATGAATTTGCCTCACCGCGGCCTCGTGTCGAGGTCGCGGTACCCGCTTGAATTATAAGTGCCGATTTTCCGCTCTCCAGCCGGTATCGGTGGGCGGAATTCGTGATACTGCTGACATGCAGATGGCCGGAGAGAAAGATGTCGGCCCCGGACTCGGCGATCTTTGGCATAAGCCGTTTGGCCCGGCCGACAATCTGATCCTCGTCGTAACCGCCCGGCAGATCAATCGGATGATGCGTGACTACTATTTTCATTTTCTGATCGTCAATCGGATAGAGCTTTTGATGCAGGCGCTCTATCTGGTCGTCGCTGATTCGCCCATCTTTTAAAGTCAGGGATCGCGCGGTATTAATTCCGGCGACGGCTATTTCTTCGTCGGCGTAGAACGGTTCGAGATCGTCCGTAATATGTTTTTTGAAGTTGTCGAGCGGTTCGAGAAACCTTTTGTAGATGTTGTAGAGTGGTACATCGTGATTGCCCGGCACAACGATCTGCGGTTTTGGCAAGCGGTCCAGGAACTCGCGGGCCTCGACAAACTGGCTCGAGCGAGCGCGTTGCGTCAGGTCGCCTGAAACGACGACAAGCTGTGGTTCCAATTCGTTGATGATCTCAACCAGGCGATTGACGACGGAGCACTCCGTTCTGCCAAAATGCACGTCTGAAATATGCGCGACCCTTCTCATACTTCCTTTTCGCCCAGCGGTACAATCACTTTCAACGCCCGCGGCAGAATCTTATAGTGCAGCGGCGTCTCAAGCACCGAAACCTCGCCGTCAAACGCAACCGGCAGCCGCTTTCGCCGCGTCTGAATCGTCACCGTATCGGTCAGCACCTCTTCAAAATCACGCCATTGTTTCACGCTGCCCGTCAATGTGCGTAACAGCATCATTATAACGCCCCACCGTCCGCCGCGATGCAAAAAATAAACGCTCAATTTCCCCTCGTCGAGCGATGGACGGCGGCCGATGTTGTAAAGGTCCATTTCATACTGATTGTTTCCGACAAACACAAACGGCGTTTTCCGCCAAAAAGATTTGCCGTCAACCTCGATCTTAACCTTCAAAAATCGTGAAACCCGGAAAATTCGCAACGCCGCCCAAAACGCCGCCCACCATTTCCCGCGCCCAAGCCGTTCCTGCTGTTCGCGCTTTCGCACGATTCGCGGATAGAGCCCAATGCTCGAATTATTAATGAATATCCGTCCGTTGACCTCGGCAAGGTCGATCTCAATCATATTCCCTTCCGCAATCACGCGAACGGCCTCGGCGACATCCTGCGGGATTCCCAAATCCTTGGAAAAATTATTGAGCGTGCCCAGCGGGAGAACGCCGAAAGTCTTATTCGCCTCGGAGACAATCGCCGCTACGGAGCTGATCGTGCCGTCACCCCCACCAGCGACGATTATGTCAGAATCGCCCTCAACTGCCGAGCGCGCGAAATCGCCGATTTGATCTCCGTCTTGCGCAAGCCGTATATTCGCGTCGACCCCGCTTGCGGCAAATGCATCGGCCAAAAGCTGCTCGGTCTCTTCATTAAAGCTTCCGCCGCTGGCGTTTATGACTACTTCGATCGGCGGCATAAAGAATTGAATCAGTTAGGTGCCCTTATAAACATCGCGACGATGACCAAAATAATGCACGTTTAACTTCTCTTCGGTGTGGTTGAGGTTCATAGATAAGACGGTAATCACCCACTCTCAGCTTTGCGAAAGCGGAGAGACTTCCCCTAAGACCACGAGGCGTAATTTCTACGGCATTTTCGGCCAACCACGAGATTTCCATCATCACTCGCCCGGCCGTTTTCTTGTCAAGCCGAGCGATCTCTTCAAGCGCCTCGTCCGCGATAAGTATCGAATACATTGGCTATTCAAATCCGAGTCTGTTCATCGCCTCCTCGAACGAAACACTATTTACTCCTCTTCCAATATCTTCCCGCTGCCGCAACAATCGCTCCTTCAGATCATCACGAATTTCAAGTTCGTCTTCCGGATCTCCTGGCAATGCAGCAATCTTTTCCTCGACCATGATGTCGACGAGGGCATGTAGTTCCTCACGAGTTACCGCCTTGGTTGTTTCGATAGTATTCATAGCTGTTCCTAAACTTAATTATATCTTCCCGGTCGTTCCACTTACCGCAAATAATCTTCCAGTCGCGTTGAGGCATCCGTCTTTTCGTCGCGGTATTTGACGATGATCGGGCAGTAGATCGAGAGGCCGTTTTGTTTGCCGAATTCATTGGTTACGGCTCGCGACCCTTGTACGACAACGGCTCCGGCGGGGATTTCGAGCGGCTTGTCGCTGGCTGATTTGATAATAGTTTCGTTTGGCAGATCAAAGACCGGTGTCGAACGGGTCAGGATAACTCCCGAGGCCAGCACGGCGCCGGCTCGGACGATCGTACCTTCGTAAACTCCAGTATTGCCCCCAACCAGAACGTCATCCTCAATAATAACGGGCACGGCGCCAACCGGCTCCAGAACGCCACCGATCTGAGCCGCCGCCGAAAGATGAACCCGTTTGCCAATCTGGGCACACGAGCCGACGAGCGCGTGCGAATCGATCATCGTGCCTTCATCGACATAAGCGCCGACATTGATATACGCCGGCGGCACGACCACGACGGTCGGAGCCACATAGCTGCCATCGCGGATCGCCGAGCCGCCCATGACAATCCTCACGCCATCGTCGAGCGTCATCGGCCTTAGCGGAAACGTGTCTTTGTCAAAAAATTGCAGCGTCTCGGTCGGCTTCGACATCTCGACCATCTTGCCCATGCGAAACCCGAGCAGAATTCCCTGCTTCACCCACGCGTTCGCGTGCCAATTCCCGCCCGAATCTTTTTCAGCCGAACGAACCTCACCGCAACGGAGAGAGGATTTAAATATTTCGAATGTTTCATGGTCGTCTGAAGTGAACTCGGTCCTAGCAAAAAGAGATTCAATACTTTCTTTCAAATTCATATTTATTAGAGTAAAGCCGAGTGATCCGCTGGATCGATGCAATCAGCTGGTGAAAAGCATTAGCATAATTGAAAAGCATATGAGCACCGTAACTAATATTGATAAAGTTCCGGATAGAGATGCCCAAACGAGGATCGTGTACTGGCCCACGATTGACGCGGACATGAGCGGGACCAGTATTTTGAGGCCGAAATATGTAAGCAGAAAAGTTAGAACGGAAAGAGGCACCCAAGTATAAAGCACAACCGAATCAAACCACCGACGGAATGCCTCTGAAGCAGGCAGGCCGTAAACAAACCATGCCCCTGCAGCAATAATGTTCAATATCACCAAAGTTCCGGCTGATAGAAACGCCCGAAATCTTGGCGAGGCCGAAAGCCACGTTTCTCCCTCAGCCAGATACTCATAATGAAGGAACAAAAATATAGACGATATGACTGAAGATACTAGAGTTACACCGAACGCCAGCATAAACGGCCATAATCCGTGTAAATCGAAAGTCCCTATCATTTCACGACCTAGCGTCTATCTCTCTGCCATCACTGACCGGGCGATCAAACCGATCCCACCAGCGAATAAAACCAGCATAACTATCGTATTGAAAAGGCTCGTGGGTTGGAAATATATTTGCAGATTCATCAATATGCCCGATCCGATAATGACGACGCTTGCGAAAATGAGAAGCCAGCCGATTATCGATTTGCCACTGAAAAAAACGAGGACGATACCGATGAAGAGAGGAATGAGCGTGAGCCCGAAAGTATTGTAACCGCCCCAATTCCAAAACGCGCTCGTGACGATGACGCGGCTGACCAGCAGATACGCGCCCGATATCGTCATCGCCAGGCCGATCACGAATTCAATAATCCCGCCCGATGTGCCGCCGACATTTTTTAGGTCGTCAATTTCCATTGATCAATCATCTGGATGCAAGCCGCGTGGTCTGAAGAACGGTTAATTGCCAACGCGCGGCGCGTTTTTCCCAGACGCTGGTGTACCGCATCGCCATCTGCGAATCGCGGCCGTTTGTACGGAAAACCATTCTGACAATCGCGGTCACGACGGCGGTATTGGATTTGGGGAACGTGCGAACGGCAATCTTTTCATTCGTCACCGACATCGTCCGCGTTGTTGGCGAAGGTTTGAGTATTTCGAGCTCTTCCTGTTTGCCGCGCGTCACGCCGGCTGTATCGGTA
>JANPCJ010000349.1:0-64150 GCA_031430895.1 Chloracidobacterium sp.
GTTTTGCGGCCCGGATTTCGCCGGCCCTCCTGAACGGTTGGCCTTCAACAGCCGGGACTCAGAACTTAAAACAATCGAAAATCCGGACTGCTGTTCCGCCGCCAGATAAAACCGTCCAGCACGTAATGCGTCAACTGCGGAACGGCGAGCAGCGGAACGAGAAATATTTTTGCGCTTCCCCATTCCCAATCGCCGCCAAAAAGCCAGGCCTTATCGTGCCAGACGCCGCGATGCCAGAAAAGCTCTTCGACATAAGCAAGCGCCCACAACGTCGCCAGAAATATAAGCCAGTTGTGTGAAAAAGTCCGGTAAACCCGTCCCGTGGTTTCTTTTCTGAACTGCGCGTAGACATAGATCAATGCAAAATAGGGTACGCCGTGAATGATGACGTTCGTCACGGTGAAGGCGTAATCCGAATTAAAATATACAATCCCGAAATACCAGCAAACGACAGTTGTCGCGACCACAATGTCTTTGCCGATATTCAGGAAGCCCGCCGCAAAGTAGAGATAGATCGATTTGCCAAAATATGCCGCAAGGGCGAGCAGATAAACCGGGAACAAAATCGTCTCGACGATCAACGGCATCGAGAAAAAATCATTCTGCACAAACCATTCAAAATTACGCGGCAAACGCGTCATCCAGAACGCGAGCGGGTAAATCGTCGCCAGATAAATCGCCGCCGCATCGATCCACCATGTCCAGTTTGCCGTTTCATTTAGCTTCCGGCGATACAACGCGATCCAGCCGTATTGCTGCCGGACAAAATGAAAAACGGCGACCACCGCCAATGCCTTCCAAAACGTCAGTTCACCCTCGGAATATAGAGCCACGCCTATCGCGTATCCGAAAACAGGAACGAGCAGATACAGCCAGAATCGCCGTTTGAACTCGGCGGTATCGAAATAAACTCGGAATGACGTCGACCACACGTGGGCGACATCAATCAGAAGAACCGCCGAGATCCAGGTCCATTCCGGTGAGTCACCATCCAGAATCCCGAGTTGCCATCCGATGGCCAAGAGAAGGAGCGACAAAACGGCGCTTCCCAAAAAAACCGTTAGATCGATTTCTCTAGAAAAAAGCCAACCGTTTGGTTTTGATAAGGCTGCGTCCATGACAAAGGCGGAAACACGAGCGGTAGGAGTGTGTTGCTGGCGGCCCAAGCCGAAGAACACACTCCCTACCGGTCGTGTCTCCGCCTTAGTACCTCATCCGTAGCTCGCAGTCCATGATAAAACGCTTCCTCAAAAAGCGCGATACCGCTGAGGTCGGTATGGGCGAAATGGATATTGCGGTACGGTTTCACCGCCTTTTCGCGAACTCCGCTCCAGATAAAATTTGGCCTGGGCGAGACCATCGCGTGGCCCCATCGCATTATGTCGATTCGCGTCGTGAGTTCGCGAATGTCAGGGTGGGCACGAGCAAGGTCGGTCAGGCAGACATCGGCAAGATCACGCCATTCGTAATTGAAAAGTTTCGGCCGGCCGTTTTCCTCGGCGCACATCGGATAGTAATAGGTCAGTATCGTCGGGCCATAGTCGATGCCTTTCTGATGAGTGGCCGTGACATAGCCGAGCGATGGGCTTTCGTAAAGAACATTGTCCCACGAAAGGGGAAAATCCTTTGCGAATCGAGGCTTGGGCCGGTCTTTTAGAAACAGATTCGCTACAAACCACGCATTGTGCTGGAATTCCGTTGCCACAAACGGAGCGTCTTGTCTAAATCCCCGAATGATATATGGTGCCGTAAACATCGGCGACGCAAAGATTACATTCTTGCAGTGAACACCGCGAATCTCGCCATCGTCGAGACAGATAACATCTACACCTTTGTCGTTTGGCGTGACAGAAACGACGACCCGCTCCCTCTGCACATGTTCTCGAACACTCCCGAAAAGATGGTTTACAAAGCGCCCGTTGCCTTCCGGGAAAGTGATAAACGGCTGCGACTCGGCTCCGCTTTTTCTGACCCGCGAACAAAAATAGAATAGCCCCGCCCAAGCAGAGGTTTGTTCCAGCTTTAGTCCGTAATCGTCGCGGCAGGCGTAATCGCAATACCAAATGAGACGCTCGGACGAGAATCCTTTCTGCCGCAGCCAGTCAGCAAACGAGATCTTGTCGAGCGTCACAACCTCAGCATCAGTCGAACAGTTCGCCAGCGGCACGACAAAGGCCCGCCTTCCGCTTCCGTCGCGCCAGTTCACCCATCCATCGATCTGCTTCTGAAACTCCGCAAATTGCCGCCTATCGTCCTCGCTCGCCCCGACATTTAGATATAAACCCTCATACCAGCGTCCCTTGTAAAAAACGCGTTCCTCCGGCTCCCGGCATAGATACTGTTCCTTGACGACTATCTCGTCCCGACCGCCTTCGATCAGCGACATCTCATCGAGCAGTGAGACGAGTTCGGTATTCTCACGAAACGGCACCGGCAAATAATGCGCTCCCCACGGATATCCCATGCCAGATCCGGTTCCACTCTGCGACGTGCCGCCGACTTCTTTCTCAATCTCAAGCAAGACGAAATCGTTACGATTCTCTTTCTTTAATTTCCACGCCGCCGTGAGCCCGGCAATTCCGCCGCCGATTATCGCAATATCTTTCGATTCCCAGTTGTCGGCGGGAACCTCAAAGTTCCTCTTTTCGCGCAATACATGACCAAGAGACACATTCTGCCCGATTATCTCGCCTTCGGGAAAAGGTTTAGTCGTCCCTGACCGACATGCCGACAAAGCGAAGGGTGCGCCCAGGAATGCGGTTAACAGCTCGCGTCGGGTGAAGTTCATTCGGAATAAGTGATAGGTGATAAGTTAATCTTCAGATTGCCGGAGCGTCTAGATGGCCGAGATCAGCATTTTCTGAAGCTCTATGCAATCGTCGAGTAACGATGTTGTTTGACTTTCGCTGAGAAACTCTCCGCAGAAAATTTGTCTTGAAGGCTTCCTTGTTGGCTATCGAATACTTCTTTCGCAGATCGAGACGGTCGTCGCCCTGTTTACCTTCTTCAATGAGCAGGCCGATGTTAACGCCTGAATCCAGGATTTTTTTTGAGAGAACGTACTCTTTTTTCTTATCATTCAGATATTCGCTCAGTCGCACAATACGCAAAGCAAATGCGTAAGACTTATCTCGTAAAGGGTCCGCCATATTTATCACCTATAACCTATCACTTTTAACTTATTCCGAATGTCCTACTACTCAAATCTTCGCCACTCAGCCTCGTAGTATCGAACAAGCGCCTGATTATCCAGCCGGTTGATCTCTATCTCTTCAGTCGGTCGAGCGGTATCGGTTGAAAACTCAAACATCGAGGCAAATGAAGTGTCATTGAGGAACTGGAGCTCAATATTTGACGGCGGTTTTCGCGGCGTCTCGAAAGATTGGAGCTTTGCAAGGGCGAAGCCCCAAACGCCAAAGCTTGGAACCGTTGTTTGATACGGCTTCACGATGAAACCGGCGGCCTCGAGGGTTGTAATTATGCACCAGAATGATTGCCGTGCGATGAGTGGCGAGGTTGTTTGGATGACGACCGACGAATCTGGTTTTAGCTTTGATTTCAAGAGATTGTAGAAGCGCGTTGTGTAGAGTTTGCCGAGTGCGAAGTTGTTTGGATCGGGAAAATCGACGACAGCGATGTCGAATGGCTCGATCTGAGTGTCCATCCAGACAAAAGCGTCGGCGTTTGTTACGTGGACGCGTGGGTCGTCGAACGCGTTTTTGTTTAGGATGCCGAGCGCGGGTACGGAGTACGAAACCTTTGTCATTTCAGGGTCTAGATCCACGAGTGTCACATGCTCGACCGACTGATATTTTAGTATTTCTCTGACCGCGAGACCGTCGCCGCCGCCGAGCACCAGAATGCGTTTGGCATCGCCCGGAAACGCGGCAAAGGCGGGATGGACGAGGGCTTCGTGATATCGATATTCGTCAAACGAATTGAACTGCAGGTTGCCATTGAGAAACAAAGCGTAGCCCGTTTTGCCTTTTGTCACGACGATCCGTTGATAGGCCGAGCTTTTGGCGTAGATGATGTTGTCCACAAAGAGGGCGTCTTCGGCGAGTGTCGTCAGGCTGTCGGCTTTGATAAACGCGATCACCAGCAACACCAGAATCACAAAACCCTTGACCCTGAGAATCGTGACGTTCTTTTTGATTAGTGGAAGCAGCAGCCACGTGCCCCAGATGCCGACGGCGGCATTAAACATCCCGAATAACAGCGACGTTCGGTTCAAGCCGAGCTTTGGAACGAGGAAGATCGGGAATAGCAGGGACGCTGCGAGCGCCCCGATATAGTCGAACGCGAGGACGCGAGACACGAGGTCCTTGAAATCCATCTCGTCCTTTAATATGCGCATTAAGAGCGGGATTTCCAGCCCGACAAGAGTGCCGATAATAAACACGACGCCGTATAGCACAATGCTGAAATAGGAGAGGTGCGCAAAGGTCAGAAACAACAGCGGCGCGGAGAAACCGCCGATTACAGCTACGGCCAGCTCGATCTCGACAAACTTCTCGGCAACATGCTTGTCGATAAATCGCGAAAGCCACGATCCGACGCCCATCGCGAAAAGATAGATACCGATAATTAACGAGAATTGCGTGACCGAATCGCCGAGAACATAGCTCGAGAGAGTTCCGGCAAGCAGCTCATAGATGAGCCCGCAGGTGGCGATGACAAAGACATTGAGGAAAAGGAGCGGTGCGCGTTTCATAAAAACGGAAAATGGATAACGGAAAGCGAAAAATGAAACAACGCTCTGTCATTTTCCATTTTCCACTTTCCGCTTTACGTTGATTCAGTTTCCGTGTATCGCCGCCGCAATTATCACGGCAATACCTATTATCATGGCACCGATGATGATTGCCAGAGCGGTGTTCTGGTCTTCCTCGATCTCTTTCTTAACGGAAAAAGGCGCGACGAAGACAACGATCAGAAACGCTATCGCAAACACAATCAGACCGATGGCCACAAAGATAACGGTCGTCGCCAGCACCGGCAACAGCTCTTCAAGTTTGACGATCAACCCCAGAACCGGGGCGATAGATAAAAAACTCAGCATCATTTTCCTCCACGAAATCCACCACCATAAAAGAACGGTACGCCCAAACGCGATTTGCTGCCCGAATTAGCAAGCTCCCAACCGAACCATGCGGCCGACGAATAGCCCAGCAAAACAAGAACGCCGACGCCCAGATATAGTTTTTTTAACATAAAAGATTGTCCTTTTGCCTTAGTATTTTGTCATCTGGCTATGTCCGGTTAGCAAACGGGGTAGGCCATTGCGCTAAATAGGTTCCCCATTCGGAAAAATGGCATAGCTTTGTAACAAATTCACATGCCCTTTTGACAAACTTACGTGTCATTTCGTCAAGATTATACGCGATTACGACAAACTGGCGTGTCATTGCGACCAATTGTCGTACCCTTTCGTCAAAATCATATGTCATTGCGACAAAATTAAGTGCCCTATTGACAAATTGCCGTGCCAATTTTACTCCCTGTCCGGGCAAAATGGCATTGTCACTCTGTAAATCGGGGCTACGGCATATCATTATTCATCGCCCGAATCGTCTGATCCCGTCGCGCTCGACCCAAACATGCTATCCTTCCACCGCCCTGATTCAAACGTGATTTTGCGGATCAAACCAAGTACCGGGACAATCAAAAGCAAGAGCAAAGCACAAATAAAGTTGACACCGCGGTTGACGTTCTGCTCGACCTTAACCGAGACCGGCATCTGCGTCTGCCAGTTTTGCCACGTGCCCTCGACCCGCAGCGTATATTTTCCGGCCGGCAATGAGGAAAGCGTGGCGTCGGTCGATTTGCCGCCTTCCGTCCAGGCACCGTCGCTATCACTACCGCTGTAATATTCGACCGGGACATTAACCGATTCGACTTCCTGGCTTTGATCGTTGACGAGATCGATGTCGAGATCGGCCCACGAATTATCAACCGGCGCACCAGCCGTTATTCGCACATTCCTGTTGCCTTTTAGATCGAACGGCTGGCTGAACATTGCCTGCGGAGTCGTCGCGTTTGTAAGCGGCGGCAGTACGACCTCCTGATTGAGCACCGTATTCGTCATCCCGCTTAGGGGGATCATGAATATGGCCACGACAAACAAAAGCAGCAGCGGCAACGCTCCCCACGTGTAATAAAACCGGCCGGTAAATGGCTGATTCGGCCCAACGCCCCACGGCTTGGCCAAATCGGTGATGCCAAACGCCTTTTCGACCTCGGCGTTTGTCATGTACGTGCCGAGCGACCAATTCATCTCGTCCGCCGACGCTTCCATCGAGAGCATGTTCGGGGCCGCGACATAATCGACCGCGCGAACCGTTTCGCCCTGTTCGACGCGCCAGTAAAACTCGCCCTGAACATATTCGACACGGGCCGGAGCATCCTGAAATATTTTGTATCTGCGCCCGTTGTACTCTACGGTTCCTCCGGCAGCAAATACTCCGAAATGGGCGACCTCAGCGGGATTTACCGGCTCGACAAAATTCCAATGATTGTCCGAATGCACCAACCAGCGGAACCCGACCGTCGGATTGTAGAGCAGAAATTCATGCCAGTAATAGGTTAAATCATCGATAAAAACGCTGCGAAGCACCGCTCCGATGACTTTGAACTTCACATCGCCCGGAAATGTCCCTTCCGCGCCGATCTGCAATGCAAAAAAGGGTCGATCCGCGGGCGGTTCGAGCGCTTTGAGATAGGTGAGATTGCCCTGATTTACATCGAGCAGCGAACTGCAGTTGGGGCAGGTAACGCGTTCGGCTTTGTCGGGTGCGATCAGGTTTAGCGGCCCGCCGCAGTTCGGGCAGCCCATGCCGACGGCCGTAACCCGCCGTGCCTCGCGCTCCGCCGGTTTGGCGTCGCCGAGGCCAATCTCATCAAGCGTCACCTGGCTGCCGACAAAAACCCACGGCGGGTCCTGGCTATAATCAATGGTGGCAAACGCATTATTCTTGCCGGCCAGATCGGCGTACTCAAACTTCTCGCCCGGAACCAGCTTATACGGAATTTCCCCGTCCGCCGCCAAGGACGTGCCCCGGCCTTTCTCCTGAACCATGAGCGTCGTCGGGTTCGGTATCTCAGGCAGTTGTTGTCCAAGCTGCAGCCCGGCAAATGAGGGCAGCGATACGCCGTCTGGCAGCGGCTGGTAAAATGTGAGGTAAAACCGCCCCTGAGCTTCGGCCAGCCAGCCGACCCATCCGTTGGAAAAAGTTGCGTACCACTCATCCCAAAAGCCGCCGAGTTCATGCCCAAGCTGGGCGCGACCGGTCAATTCGAACCGCGTTCCCTTAAAAGTGCCTTTTAGACCGAGCTTTAACGAAGTCTCAGACTGGACAATCTCGGCAACCTTGCCGAGGTCTTCGAGAGATCGGTCGTTACGGGCGATCGCGGAACGGCAAAACGGGCAAACGAGAACAATCGTCGAACCGGACGTAAATTCAATCGGCCCGGCGCATGATGGGCAATTTGCCTGAAGGACACTCATTGTCGGCCTCCGGCAATTTCAAATTTCAGACTTGAGATTTCAAATTCAGAAGGTTTATTTTCAAATTTCAAATCTGAAATTTGAGATTGGTTTGTTCCGCGCTCAACCTTGGTAACGCTAACGGCGGAAGCTCCAAGACGGGCCTTAAGATTCCGCTCCCAATCCCACTCCGGCCGTGTGCGGCAGCAGTACAGATTGAAAGTAGCAGTTTTGTGTTCAGGATATGTATGACATGCGAGGTGCGATTCCGTGAGGGCGATCAAACCTGTTACGCCGCCTTCACCCTCGAATTTATGCCAGACGGAGCCGACGGATTTGAGACCAAGATCATCGATGACGCCTGACAATATGGCCTCGAGCGCGCTCTGATCGCGCAGGGCCTCCGGGTCACAGCCCGTCGCCTCGATCAGCCATTCGGTTCCAACGATCATCGCGTTTCTCTGAAATACCCTACGAAAATCTCCAGGTTAAGTTTTAAAAATTGGCATAATAACACGTTATAATGCAGTGGACTAGCGAAGTATGTCGAACAAAACTATAACTAAAAATTTGGCTTTTGTCATATTGTCGGTGTGTGTCGGCTTTTCGGTTGTGTCGTGCGGCCTCGCAGCTTCCGGCGACCGGCGGCGCCCGGATTTTGACGAGCGGACATCGCAATATGAACAGCCCAGGGTCGTCGGAGAAATAAAGTCCGTGGAGATAACCGAAAGCAGCGGCCTTGCCGCTTCGCCTTGCCAACAGAATGTCTTTTGGACGCATAACGATTCGGGAGATGGCCCGTATATCTATGCTATCGACTCGTCCGGCGCCAATCTCGGCACATGGAATGTCCAAAATGCCGAAAACACGGATTGGGAGGATTTAGCCGCTTTCAAAGACAGCAACGGCCAGTGTTTTCTGTTTATCGGTGAGATCGGCAATACCGAAAAGGCTGAGAGGATGGAGCACAAAATCTATCGGGTGAGGGAACCGGTAGTAACTCAGCAGAACTCAAATTCTAGTCGAAACGATACGGCCCCGACCGAACTGGCCGATGTTATGATCTTTAGATATCCGGACGCGAGTCATGACGCCGAATCGTTGCTGGTACATCCGCGAACCGGTGAGATTTACATTCTGACAAAGCATCGGAACAAACCATCGTCGATATATAAAATTCAGCCCGACTTTGGAACCGGCGGCGTGACCACGGCGCAAAAAATAGCCGAGGTGTCGGTTCCGGCGATACCGAATGGTTTCCTGACAGGCGGATCGATCTCGCCCGACGGAATTCGGGTGGTTGTCTGCGACTACGCCGCAGCGTACGAGCTGATGCTTCCATCCGGGATTGAAAATTTTGATGAAATTTGGAAACAGAAGCCCGTCGCGATTGACCTTGGCCGCCGCAAACAGGGAGAAGCCATTTCCTACAGTGCGGATGGAACTTCGATATTTGCAACGAGCGAAAAACGGGGCTCGCCGTTGATTGAAGTGAAGCGGAGACAGGAGCCCTAAGCGGGGAAAAGGCGATGGCGATTGATGCGGATCAACAATTTCATTACTAAGGCAAAGATTTTGCCGTAGATAAACGTGGTTGACGCAGACAATAAAATTCCTGATCTGCCTGATCCGCGTTAATCTGCGACGAATACTTCGGCGTTCGGCCCGCCCGCCAAAGACGCCGGTTCTGACTATTTTGCGATTGTAAACTTGCCCTTATTCTCGATCAATTGTCCGCCAACACGGTCTTTGACTTGGACCTTGATCTCGTAATCGCCGACAGGCATCGCGGCGGTAGGCAGCAGGCGGGCGAGCGTTAGCCGTTGGCCCGAATCGCTCAAACCGCTCCAATCCTCTTTCTGCCGCAGAACTTCCTTGCCGCCGCGGGTCAGAATATAATCCACATCCACGGCCGGGCGGAGCGTCGTTTGATCGATGCCGGCGTTATAAACCTGTAAATAAATACCGGCCTCTTGTCCCTGTCGGTAGGTTCCCGAAAGGTTCGGTACCACTTTAGCGTTGCCGATCACAAACTGCTGACCGATATCCCGCTCATTGGTCGTGCGGAGCTTTGACGTGAGAACAAGCGAGGAAGTCGAAAGCTTCTTTTCGTCGTAACGGGGAACTACGAATCCCATGTTCACAATTCCCTTGTTACCGGTGCCAACATCGCGAACGACAACGTCAACTTTGTAAGTCCCGGGCGTCAGCGCCATCGCCTTTTGATATATCGATCTGCGGTCGCGGGCCTCAGCCAGCTCCGCCGTCGTCGCGTTCGTTGTAACGGAATCCTCAAAAATGCCCGAACGTTTTCCCGAAACAGCCGTAATTCGCCCAAAGATATTCATCGTCGCCTGTTCAAGACCGCCGACCGGCGTGAACTGCAAATCTTTGTTATTCGTCTGGACCGTAAACGCCGTTATTACGCGGTCGTCGGACTGGCGGAAAAAATCAATACGCAGATCGAAATTGAGCGGATTGTTATCGAGCACACCCGAATCGCTCCCCGCTAAACTCTGCAGATCACCGAACTTGACTGACGGCGGCCTGTATAAATTTGTCAAAACCTCGAGTCGCCGGAATGGCGAATCCTGTTCACGCTGATAATAAGCCTGGCCATTGCCGCCGCCGTTAATTCGGTCGCCCTTGTCCGACGTGCCAAGCTGCTCCGCCGTAGTAAGACCGGAGCCGGGCACGAATTTTAATGCGTCTTTTTCATCGGCATTCCGTGCCAGGCGATATTCACCTGTCCCGGTCGGATCGACAAATTCGATTTCGAGGCCATCACCGACGCCGTCGAGGTGTCTGTAAAACCATACTTCGAAAGGATACGTAGTAGTCGAACCGCCGCCCTCATAGCTCGGACGGTCATATGAGCCGCCCGACGGGTGGGCCTCGACCGAATCGGGCTTGCCGTGTGCTATATAAACGCGGCCCCGGTCAGTTTTCCAGCCCGGAATGCCCGATGCATAATGCTCGTTGGCGTAGGCGATGCGCTCATAATATTCCTCGCGATACTCATTTTCCTCGGTGTCGGGATTTGGATCGCGGCGGCGCCAGAAATTCTCGATAAAGTTTTCACGCTCATCATCCGTTGCCAATGCCTTAAAAGCCTTCTTTTCCTGTTCGGTAATGATGTAGGCGACATCATTGTTCACCCATTTTTTGTAGACCTCTTTGGTTTCCGGGGTTACCTTACGCGTGTTCTCGCTCGGGTCCCGGCTCGGTTTATTCTTATCCGGCGGCTGTGCCCAAACACCGACTGCACCGACTGCGGAAATCATGATTGTCAGCAAAAAATATCTGGTAAATCTGACTTTTGACATAACGATAAAACTCCATCGCGGACATGTGTCGTCCGGTAAATTCTGTCTGGCGTATAACCCTAAAGATTTTAGACAGTTATCCTTACTAATTCAAGATGGCGCGCCGCGCCTTTTGGTTGCACGGTTACGACTCTTTTGCCTCGGCGTCGGTCTGCCGTTTCTTGCCAAAAAACCAGGCAATAAAGATAGATACAACATATAGCGCCATCATCGGCGTCGCAAACAACATCATGTTGACAACATCGGCGGTCGGCGACACAACGGCGGCAACAATTAGAATGACAATTAGTGAGATCTTCCAGCTTCGAATAAGAAGTCCGGCCGAAACCAGTCCGATTCTCGCTAAAACATATGTGATGGCCGGCATCTGAAAGATAAGCCCCATCGCCAGCATGATGATCGTAATAAAATCGAGATAATCGGTGGCCCTCAGTTGAAGCTGAAATTCGCCTTCCCCGACGTTTAGCAAGAAGTTCATCGCGGGCGGAAACAGGATGTAATACGCAAATGCAGCGCCGATCACAAACGAAACGGTCGAAAGACCAATAAACGGAGTGACGTACGAGCGTTCGTGCTTGTAAAGAGCGGGTGAGATAAATCCCCATATCTGCCAAAGAAGGAGCGGCAGGGCGAGCGCTATCGCCGCGTAAAGCGAAACCGTCACAAGTAGCGTAAATTGCTCCGGAGCTGTGGTAACGGTCATTCGCTCGTCGGCATTCGGCTGGCTTTTTGCTATGTCGTCGATATACTCGAGCGGCAAACGCACCCCTCGCGGCACGATCGCATTATTTGTAAATATCGCTTCCGTCGTAAATAGGCCTATTTTTCCCTCAGCATCTCTCGCGACTTGTGCCAAAACCGATGTACCGGCAGGTAAAAGGGCCGCGCCTAGCGTCGTATCCCGGTTGATCGTGTAGCGGCCGATGTCGCCTTCCTTAATATCGCTGATCGGTAAGAGTTTTTCTTCCCCCGTAATTCCACTTATCGGCAGCTGCCGACGCTCGGCCTCTGATAAGGCTTTTCGAACCGGTATTGAAAGAAAATCATAAATAGGCTTTGCGAAATAGAAGCAGACTAAAAAGGATATGACGATGATTATTACGGACTTTACGAGCCGTTTGCGCAGTTCGTCCAGATGCTCGAGAAACGACATCTGAGCACCCGGCTCCGGTTCTTGACTTGTTTCCAGAGGGTCCATCTAAAGCCAGTTCTTTTTATCGTTTGTCTGCGAAGTTTGCGTGGGTACGGTTTTTTCATCCCCCGACGATGGCACAAGGTGTTTAAAGGCTTCGGGATCCGCCTGCGTGATTGCTGGTGCGTCTGGGATGGTTGTCGTTTCAGGCGATGCAACTAAATCGACGCGTTTAATGGGTTCGTCGTCTAAAGTACTAAGGCTTAGGGCTTTAGCCTCCTCTTCAAAATTAGCCTCACGCTGCCAGGTCTCCTTAAACTCACTTGCCGTACCGCGAAATTCCGCCATTATTTTGCCGGCCTTTTTTGCGAGTTCGGGCAGCTTGCGCGGACCGAGAAAGATCAATGCCACAATTCCGACAAGGATCATTTCCGATGTTCCGATAGATTCGAAGATAAACAAAAACACTTAACTAACCTCGATCAAATAATTACTAGGTGCCGAAACGCTGCCAATGACCGTCGAGCCTTCGACGGCGTGCAAAAATGCCGCGGCGTTTGATTCGGGCAGGCTGATCAACAAACCACCCGCCGTTTGTGGGTCGAATAGGGCACTTTGCGTCTCGCCGGAGACGCCTGCCTGTATTCTAACGGTTTCGCCGACATAAACGCGATTGTTCTTATCGCCACGTGTTAACATGCCCTGCGAAATCAGCTCCAAAACGTCCGGTAACAGCTGAACCGCTTTAGATTCAATATTTAGCGTCACACCGCTCGCTTTCGCCATTTCATAGGCGTGGCCCAGCAAACCAAAACCGGTAACGTCCGTACAGGCATTTGCACCAACAGTCTGCATAACTTTAGACGCAGCAGCCGCAGATGTTGTCATCGCCGCTATCGCCGCCGCCTCAGCCTCGCCGCTTGCCAAGCCGCGTTTGACCGCCGTATTGATCGCGCCAGTCCCAATCGCTTTGGTTAGAATCAGAACATCGCCCGGTTTCGCCCCCGCGTTCGTAAATACCTTGTTTGGATGAATTACACCGGTTACGGCATACCCGAATTTCATCTCCTTATCGTCAACCGAGTGTCCGCCGATCACGACCACGCCCTCATCATTCATAGCTTTTTGGCCGCCTGCGAGGATTTGGCCCAGCACATCCCAATCGCCCTTCTGCGGATAGCAAACGATGGAAAGCGCCGAAATCGGCGTACCGCCCATAGCGTAAACATCATTCAGTGAGTTTATCGCCGCCACGCGTCCGTAAGTTTCCGGGTCGTCAGCCACCGGCGTAAAGAAATCAAGTGTTTGGACCAGTGCAATGTCATCCGTGAGGCGAAAAACACCCGCATCGTCCGAAGTTTCAAACCCGACAATCACGTTCTCACTATTCTGTTTCGGAAGCTTGCTCAAAACTTGAGCTAGGTCGCCCGGTGCGAGTTTAGCCACTCAACCAGCGCAGTCGACCATTTCCGTCAAACGCTTCTGCATTTACATAACTCCTTTTATTTGTTGATTATACATTGATAAATCCGGTCAAGATCATCCGTGCTGTAATACTCGATCTCTATTTTTCCACCGGCACCCTTTTTGCCCTGAAGTATCTTTACATTCGTATTTAGAGTTCTCATCAACTTCGTTTCAGCGGCTTTTACGTTTGCATCGACACTCCGTATCGCATTTTTCGCCTTGGATTCCTCAGATGGATTAGAGGCGATACGCTTTACCGCTTTCTCGGTTTCACGCACCGACCAGCCGTGATCGACGGCCGAATTCGCGACGATTCGCTGCGTTTTCGGATCGTCAACCATCAACAATGCCCGCCCGTGACCGGCCGACAGCCCACCTTCCTCAATTACACGCTGTATCTCACCTGGCAAACGCAGTAACCGGAGAGACGTAGTTACAACCGAACGTTCTTTTCCAACCTGCTCGGCCACCATTTCCTGCGTAAGTCCAATAGTATCAATAAGTTTACGGTACGCCTTCGCTTCCTCAATAGGATTCAACTCTTGCCGCTGAATGTTCTCGACAAGCGCCAATTCGAGTAGCTTTTCGTCCGAGACTTCCTTTACAACTGCGGGTATCCTACGCAGCTCTGCACGCTGGGCCGCACGCCAACGCCGTTCTCCCGCCACGATCTGGTATCGACCGCCGAATTTTCGAACAACTATCGGCTGAACGACGCCATTCGCCCGGATCGACTGCGCCAATTCCTCAAGATTCACCTCCGCAAACCTTGTGCGCGGCTGCTCCGGGTTCGGCTCGATCAGGTCGATGTCGATCTCGAGACTCGAGGCCTCCGACGCTATCGGTTTTTCCTCGCCCAACAATGCGCTGAGGCCCCTTCCAAGGGTTTGTCTAGGCATTGTTTAAAATCTCCTTTGCAAGCTGCATATAACTTTCAGCTCCCCTCGATCGCGGGTCATAGAGCATGATCGGTTTCCCGAAGCTCGGAGCCTCGGCCAAACGGACATTCCTCGGAATTACCGTCTTCAGAACCTGTGTGCCATAGAAATCACGCAGGTCTTTCGCCACTGCGGCGGACAAATTCGTCCTCTCGTCATACATCGTGAGCAAAAGCCCCTCGATCGCGAGTGACGGGTTTAGCTCCCGCCGAAGACGAGTGAGCGTATCGAAAAGCTCGGTCACGCCTTCGAGAGCATAATACTCACATTGAATTGGAACCAGCAACGAATCGGCGGCGGTGAGTCCGTTGAGCGTGAGAATGCCAAGCGACGGCGGGCAATCGACAATTATATAGTGAAAATAGTCTTTTACGCCGTCCAATACCTTTTTTAGCGCGTGGCTCCGGTCTTCGACATCGACGAGTTCAACCTCGGCCCCCGCCAGGTTCTTGTCGGACGGCAGGACCCAAAGTGTGGGCAGCTCCGTCGGCAAAACCATTTCGCGAGGAGAATCGCCTGAAACAAGGGCATTGTAAAGCGTTTTTCGCGTGTTACTACGAGCTATACCGGCGCCAGATGTCGCATTTGCCTGCGGATCGGCATCGACAAGCAGTATTTTCTTGCCTTCCGACGCCAATGCGGCCGCGAGATTGACCGCCGTCGTGGTTTTCCCAACACCCCCTTTTTGATTCGCAACCGCGATTATTTTTCCCATCTTGCCAAGCCAGGTCGAACTTCTAAACTAGCACAATGGGTGTTGGTACTTCTAATCTCGTACGGCCTGGCCACGTGCTGCATGATTTTCGAATCGGAATAGCTGATAACTGATAGCCTATAGCTGATAATCTGCTCTTAGCTTTCCGCTTTACGCTATCAGTTATCAGCTATTCCGAAAATCCGTCCAGGCGTCCCCAATTGATGTGGCACGTGCCACATGTTTAATTTTGCACGGGTTGCAAAGAGGTCGCGCGTGTCAGATGGACCAAAACCGAAGAAACCGCGGCTGGTGTAAGGCCTGCAATTGTGCGGACCTGAGCAAAATTTCGCGGACGCGCGCGTTCGAGGCGCTCGACCATCTCGTTTGAAAGGCCACCTATCGTTCTAAACCGAAAATCGTCCGGTACTTTAAGGCCGTCGTGATGATTCACACGTTCTGTCGCAGCTTTTTGCTTATCGATATACCCGCTATAAAGCGAATCGGCCAACGCTGTCTCAAGATCGCTTACCCTGGTATCTTCTCGCGTCTCGGACGGTAATAGTCGATGGATCAGTTCAGCCTTGGCGCCCTGTCGCATGGCCAGTTGGGAGAGCGTGATCGAATCTCCAAGATCGGCCCCGACAATTTGCGAAATACTGGCGTATTCGACGGACGAACGCTTAAATCGAGTGAAATCGAGCGCATTTCGAACATTAGCGATCCGGTCCCGCTTTGTGCTGAATCGTTCCCAGTCGGAGTCGCCAACGAGACCGATCTCTCTTCCTTTAGGCGACAGCCGCTGATCCGCATTATCATGCCGCAATGTGAGACGCGCCTCGGCCCGCGATGTAAACAACCGGTACGGCTCGTCCACACCGTGCCGGATCAGGTCGTCGGTCAGGACGCCGATATACGCTTCATCTCGTTGCAATATAAAGGGTTTGCGGTCCTGTGTAGAAAATGCCGCATTGATCCCCGCCATCAGTCCCTGACACGCGGCTTCCTCATATCCGGTGGTGCCATTGATCTGTCCCGCGAGGAAAAGGCCGTCCATCCGCGTCGATTCCATCGTCGGCCGCATTTCGCGCGGATCGACAAAATCATATTCAATCGCATATCCGGGTCGAATTATCTGCACCTTTTCAAAACCATCGATCATCCGAAGCAGTTCGAGTTGAAGGTCTGAGGGCAACGACGTGGAAAACCCGTTTAAGTAAACTTCGTTGGTATTGTGGCCTTCGGGCTCGAGAAATAACTGATGTCGGTCTTTATCAGCAAATTTTACAACCTTATCCTCTATCGACGGGCAATAACGCGGGCCGACCCCCTTTATCTTTCCCGAGTAAAGTGGCGATTGATGAAGATTGTCGCGGATCGTCTGGTGCAGCCGGTCGCTTGTGTAGCCGATAAAGCACTGTATCTGATCCTGTTCTATCTTGTCAGTCGAGAAAGAAAACGCAACCGGCTTCTCATCCGGCGGCTGTGGCTCGAATGCGTCCCAATCGATTGTGCGGCCATCAAGCCTTGGCGGCGTTCCGGTCTTGAGGCGCCCCACCCGAAATCCATACCGCTTTAAACTCTCAGCGAGCTCGATAGATGCCGGTTCACCGGCCCGTCCGGCGGAGAAGGTTTTGCGGCCCGCATGAATTGTTCCGTTAAGAAAAGTACCGGTCGCGATCACCACGGCTTTCGCTCCAAATCGCCGCGAATCCTGCATTTCAACACCTGTAACCGTATTGTTCTCAACAATTAGATCAATAACCAACCCTTGGCGAAGATGCAAATTCGGTGTGGCCTCAAGCACCCGCCGCATCTCGGTCCGATACAGGCTTCGGTCAGCCTGTGCACGCGGCGACTGGACCGCCGGGCCTCGTGAACGGTTCAAAAGCCGAAACTGAATTCCCGTCCGGTCGATCACCCGGCCCATGATCCCGCCGAGCGCATCGATCTCGCGCACAACATGGCCCTTTGCAATCCCGCCAACCGCCGGGTTACACGACATCTGCCCGATCAGATCGAGATTTATCGTAACCAGCGCCGTCTCAGCCCCAAGGCGCGCCGAGGCCGAGGCCGCCTCACACCCCGCGTGGCCGGCACCTATCACAATTACATCAAAACTTTCGTCAAACATTTAATTATCGATTCCGATCAGCGGGATAATGTTTCGTTTATTTCTACGGTAAACCCTAACATCTGCGGCCGGTAGACGTATGCTTGCGTTTTGATTCCCTGACGTCAGCTAAGGCTCGAACTCCAAACGCGTTTTTTTATTTATCTTGCCACCGAAACGCTTATGTGTGACGGGTGCCTGGCCGAACGATAGATTCTTTGCGTCGCCGCTTTAAAATCACTCCCTGACGCCTTAAAGATATTGGGCACAAAGGTTTGCGGATTTCGGTCATAAAGCGGGAACCAACTGCTCTGCACCTGCACCATGATGCGGTGACCTTTTTTGAACGTATAGTTTTGGCCCCGTAGATCGACCGAATATTCGAGCGGCTTATTCGGCTCGACGGCCACCGCTTTTTCAAAGCTTTTTCGGTATCTTCCGCGGAAGATTTCTTCCGAGACCATTAATTGATATAGCGCCATATTCACCGGCTCGGCATCGGGCGGGTAGACGTCGATGAGCTTTACAACCCAATCGCTATCCGTGCCGCTGGTTGAGGCAAAGAGACTGGCAACGACGTCGCCGGTTATTGTCAAATCGTCGCCTAGTGCATCGGTCTGCCAGGAAAGAACGTCCTTGCGGTCGGCGAGGTGTCGTTGGTCATCAACGAGCCAGGCACCCCAGGTCGAGCCCTGCGTATATGTCTGCAGGATCGGCGTTTTACGGTAGGGAACCGGGTTTGCCGGGTCAGAAACGTACGAATCGAATGCCTCGCCCTTGTCGGCTGGTTTGTCAAAGCCAAGCTTACCATTTGTCTGCAGATACAGTCCACGTTTCTCGACGTTTTTCGGCGTCCACGAGTCGTAGGTCATCCAGCGGTTAGAGGCGGATTGAAAAATCGTCGCTTCGGCGGGTGTGAAATCGCCCTTATCTTTCAACAACTTAGCAAACCAGCGAGCCTGTATCTCTTGGCGAAAATAATTACCCGTATCGCTGCCAAAATCTATCGCCCCGAGCCGCCGTGCCCGTCCGCCCCAGCCGCCGTGGTTCCATGGGCCCATGACGAGAAACACCTGATTATCACGGTCGGTCTTTTCGAGGGTTTTGTACATCGCCAGCGGCCCGTACATATCTTCCTGGTCCCACCAGCCGCCCACGATGAGCGTCGGCACGCTTGTATCTTTCAAATAGAGATTTGTGGCGCGTGCCTGCCAATAGCCGTCCCATGACGGGTGTTCGAGAAATGCCTTCCAGGAATGCGATTTTGCCGCTAGCTGCGGTGCGATGGTTTGCATCTTACCGAGCGGCAGATACCACTGGTACATATCCGGGTTATCAAACGAAACGTCGCCGCCTTTCTTAGCGCTTTCGAGCGGCACGGCCCATTCGTATGCATATGTTTGCCGAAACGCTCCGTGGTGCATAAAATCGTCGCCCATCCAGAGATCTGTGACCGGTGCCTGGGGCGACGAGGCTTTTAACGCCGGGTGCGGATCGATCAGCGCGACCGCAGCGAGCCAGCCAGGATAGCTGACGCCCGCGATGCCGACGCGGCCGTTATTTTTAGGCACATTCTTGAGCAAATAATCAATAGTGTCATATGTATCGGTACTCTCGTCGATTGATTTCGTGTCGCGTTTGTCGCGCGGCGGCCGCAGCATCTCAAACACGCCCTCAGAATCTTCGCGACCGCGAATGTCCTGAAATACAAATACATACCCATCCGAAACCAACTCTGCCTTAGCTCCATTGACGCGGGACGAGTTCCACCCGGCAACGCCGTATGGAGTCCGCTCCATATAGATCGGAAGATTCTCAGTTTGTGTCTCGGGCGTCAAGATGATTGTGAACAATTTAACGCCGTCGCGCATCGGGATCATGGCTTCGGTGCGGTTAAATGCCACCCGCATGTCCTTTTGCGGAGTCTCGGCGATCCTTTTTGTTATGATTTCCCTTCCCTGGAACCATCTCATACCGGTTACCCGACCCTGCGCGTCCCTCAGAAACTCCGCATCTGCAACCGGCGCCTTGAGAAAGAACTTGTTCTCGGACGATGAGAATATCTCGACCTTGTCCTGATTCGTCACGCGTAAATAAAACTTGTCACCCTCGCGGAAGAACGAGAATACGATGCCGGCAAGATTAACAGCGTCCTCGTACTGCCCGACAAATGCATCGAACTTTGCCGGATCGATCTTTATCTCAACCGGCGCCCGTGCCGGAGCCGTCTGCTGGGCTAGGGCGGGCGAAGAGACGTTAAAAAGCGCGACTATCAGCGCGAGGTAAAATACAATCCTTTTATTCATTCGAAACTCCTGATCTTTCTGTAAGCGATAGTAATACACTACTTTCTTGAGATGTTGTATAGCAAGGTTTGAATACGTGGGCGAAAGAGAAAAAGATTCGGAAATTTTGCGCTTTGCTCTAACTACTTGCCGATACAAAATGTTGAGAAGATACGGGTTAACATATCCTCGGTCGTCGTTTCGCCTGTGATCTGACCAAGATAACGAAGAGCGTTGTGCAGACCGATGAGAACTATCTCCTCGCTAATTTTCTGATTTAGTTGATCCAGCGATTGCTCGATCTCTGAGCGCGAGCGAACAAGCAAATCATGATGACGAGCATCGGTGACAAGAAAACCGGTATCGGCCGAGTCCTGCGCGGAGAATGGCTCTACAATCGCCTTTCGCAGCAAGTCCAACCCTTCGCCCGTCTTGGCGGACAAGAGAACAATCTCAGATTTAAAATTTGAAATTTGAGATTCCGCGTTCTCGATCTCACATGGCGACGCCTTGTCGATTTTATTTAGAGCGATGATGTGCTCGATTCCTCCGACAGAATCGATGATCTTGATGTCCTCCGCCGTGACCGCTTCGCTTGCGTCCAGCATTACAATGACAATGTCCGCATCGGCCATCGTCGCCTTTGACCGTTCGACACCGATGCTCTCGACGGTGTCGGTCGTTTCACGCAAACCCGCCGTGTCAATCAAGGAGATTGGAATATCCCCGATCGTAAACCGCTCGTGAATCTGATCGCGCGTGGTGCCGGCTATCTCGGTTACAATCGCCCGGTCGCTACCGAGTAAAGCATTGAAGAGACTAGATTTACCGACATTTGGACGCCCCACCAAAGCGACTCGCAGACCCTCACGTATCAGACGCCCGGCTTGGAATGTGGAAGCGAGTCTTCCGGTTTCCTCCGCGATCGCCGCTAGTTTTTTCTTTACGCTCTCGGCCTGTAGTTCAGGCAAATCGTCTTCGACAAACTCGAGCGCCGATTCAAGAACGACGATCACGTTCAAAAGATCGTCTTTCAACGGCTGCAATGACACGGAAAATTCGCCACGCATTTGCCTGATCGCCTGCCGCGCGGACGCTGTTGTTTGCGCATCGATCAGGTCGCGTATCGCCTCGACCTCGGCGAGATTCATGCGGCCATTCGCAAGAGCGCGTAAAGAAAATTCCCCCGCGTCAGCCATCCGAGCACCCTCTGCCAGGCAAATGTCGATTACCTGCCGAAGCAACACCGGCGATCCGTGGCAGCTGATCTCAACGACATCCTCACCGGTGAAGGAATGTGGCGCTTTGAAGTAGGTGATTATCGCTTCGTCGATAACCTCGTTTTTTCCTGGATCGTAGAGATTCTTCAGTACGGCCGCTCGAGGTACGGGTGAGTGAGCTCCGTCATTGACCAAATTTCTGGTTATAGCAAGAGCATCAGCGCCACTGAGCCTGAGCACACCAATGCCGCTTCGACCCGTTGGTGTTGCCAATGCGACGATTGTTGACGCCATACAATGTCCCAAAATAGTTATCGACAGTGCTTTCGTTTTACGATAACATAATCGATATGAAAACAGTTACACTTTCCCCAAAATTCCAAGTGGTCATCCCTCAGACGATTCGAGAGGCTCTAAACCTAGTGCCGGGAGAAAAAATGAGGGTCATTAGATATGGTAATCGAGTTGAATTTATTCCGGTTCGGACCGCGCAGCAATTGCGAGGGCTGCTTCGTGGAATTGATACGAATATCGAGCGCGAGGACGACCGTTTGTGACGGGGGCGAACGTCGTCGATTCATCCGGCTGGCTTGAGTATCTTGGCGATACGGCGCGAGGGCCTCTGTTTGCCGCTGCCATCGAGGACAGCGATAACCTTTTCATTCCGGTCATCTCTATTTACGAAGTTTTCAAGAAAATTCTCCGGGAGCAAGGTGAGGACAACGCCCTTCAAATCGCGAGCCTCATGCTATCCGGCACCGTGATCGACCTCGACTCGTCCCTAGCGCTGGAGTCCGCTCACTACCGTTTGCCGCTGGCCGACAGCATAATTTATGCCACGACCATCCGACACGGGGCAACTCTCTGGACACAGGATGAGCACTTTAAACATCTGCCGCATGTCCGATATTTTTCACTATGACATTCAGTTCAACCCGGCTGCGAGCGATTCGCCTGCCGGACGATTATCGGAGAAAATAATATGCGTAACTTCATCCCGGCCAAAAAACGTGTTGACGTCTCACCCGGCGAATCGGTTCGGATAATTCGCGAACTGCAGGGTCTCACTCGGGTCACAACTGTCCGCATTGTGCGGAATACCTCAAACCGTTATTTCCGCGATCGAAACCGGACGTGTCAATCTTGGTGTCGAACGTGCCAAGACGCTTGCGACCGCACTCGAATGTCACCCGGCCGTACTCGTATTTCCCGGATGGCCCCGGGCCGCACGCCTTAACGCAAAAGCCGAGCCGAGCCGCGGAATTGCGCGCTCTGCTTCGCGGCATTGATACTACCATTGAACGCGACGACGACCGATTGTGACCGCATTCCATACATTACACATCGGGAGAATCTCAAAAAGTGAAGAATGAATTACCTGAATCTCGATTAGAATATTGACTATCATGAATCAATCGCGATTAGACTGGATTTGGGTGCGCAATGCCGAATGATTCCGGATATTTAGTTAGACGTTTTTTCTTGAGCCGGAGAATAAAGATTAATGTGTAGATTACTTTTTGTCTTTATAGCTTTGCTGTTTTGTACTGCAACTTTGGTCCAAGCCGATGAGGTTGATGTTTACGTTAATTCGCAGATGCAAAAGCGTGATAATCCCGGGACTTCAACTTGCCGTCGTTCGTAACGGCAAAATTATCAAAGCTCAAAGCTACGGCATAGCAAATCTCGAACTCAATGCTCCCGTAACCGACGATACGATGTTTGAGATTGCTTCAAACAGCAAACAATACACCGCCGGAGCGATTATGCTTTTAGAGCTGGACGGAAAGTTGAATCTCGATGACGGCATTACAAAATATCTTTCCGGTCTTCCCCAAACTTATAGTGCGATTACCGTCCGGCATCTGCTCAACCACACTTCGGGCGTTAAAGATTACATCGAAGAATTTCAGTTAAACCGCAGTCTTATTTACACAAATCAGGAACTTATAAAGCGCATCGGCGCGAATGAATTGAATTTTCCGCCCGGCGAAGATGCCAAATACAGTACAACGGGCTATCTTTTGCTCGGAATAATTATTGAACAAATCACGGGGAAACCTTACGGCGAGTTTTTGCGAGAACGGATTTTCGCGCCGCTCGGTATGAACAGAACGCGGGTGATAAATCTGGCGGAAATTATTCCTAATCGGGCAACAGGCTATAAGTTTGAAAATGGCGTTTTTCGTAACGGCAGATTTGTTGCGCAGACGCTTCGCTCCGGCGCGGACATTGGATTGATGACCACCGCTTTGGATACGGTCAAGTGGGATGCCGCTTTGAATACAAACAGATTTTTACGCGGGTCAGCCTCGATGCGCTGTTCGCGCCCGCCAAACTCAAAAGCGGCTTGGTTGCCTACAACGATTGGAACGGTCACTTCGGTTTGGGTTGGTTTATAGACGATTATTTCGGGCAGCGGGAGATAAATCACGGCGGCACTTTTATCACTGGGTTTCACGCGAACATCTCACGCTTCGTTGATGAAAAATTGACCGTCATCATTTTGACCAACCGCGTGTTGTCTGACCCTTCGACGATTGGTTACGCGATTGCCGGAATTTACAATCCCGATTTGCGTCCGCCTTTTATGCTAAATGCGAAAAAAGACGGCAATCTACCGCGAACGCCACGTCATCTCAACCGTTAACAGAGGCTATTGCAATCTCACCTGCAAACGCCGGTCGCGGCCGTCGCCGACCGATTCGGTAAACAGGTCTTCCTCTTTCTGTAGCGTCATGTGGATAATTCGTCGCTCGGTTGAATTGAGGACGCCGAAAGTGAATGGGCGGCCGTTTTTGCGGACTTGATCCGCGGCGAAGCGGGCCATCGCGTGTAATTCGGCTTTGCGAGTCTGCCTGAAGCCCTCGGCGTCGACTACAAAGCGGTGTTCACGGTCGAGCTCGCGACCGTAGGCCTGAAAAAGCAATACCTCAAACGCGTCGAGCAGCTCACCATTCTCGGCGAGGGCAAAATGCGAATCCTCGCCACTTAGATTCAACAGGCAGCCTTCGTCAGTCCACACAGCGGAAACAGTCAGATCAAAACGCAGATCCGCGACGAGTCCTGAGAGGAATTCCTTTGCGTTTTCACAAGTTTGGTTCATAGACTGGAACGCAGGCGCCCTCGCCTGCTACGCCGGTTCCTCCGGCGTAAAGATGCTCAGTATTTTGCAATTTGCATCAGTTTCACGTTTGTCAGCGTCCTTAAGAAGGACGCTTGCAGGCGAGGGCGCCCGCGTTCCCGGCTTCAAGTCGTCGACAGCTTTGGCTTAACCTTTTTTGCATTTGCCGGAACGGAATCCACGATTTCGGTCCCGGGCGGCGTACTAGTCTTGTTCATACGGTTAATCACCATCTGCTGGCCAAAGCTTACGATGTTTCCAAAGAACCAGTATAGCAAAAGTCCCGACGGAGCGGCCCACATCACCCATAGCATCATTGCCGGCATCAGATAGGTCATCATCCTTTGCTGCATCTGCTGTTCGGGCGTAACGACGGCGGCCTGTGGCGTGAACTTCATCGACAGGATCATCGACAAGGCGAAGGCGAATTCAAGAAGATGCCACGGATCGGCGGCCGAAAGATCGGGCAGCCAGATAAACGACGCCTGTCGCACTTCGAGCGAGACGGTCACGGCCGTGTAAAAGGCGATCAGCAAAGGAAACTGCAGCAGCATCGGCAGACACCCGCCGATAGGCAGAGCGTCCTTTGTCATCTTGAGCTGATCCATCTGCAGCTGCCGCATCCGGGGATCGTCGGTCGGAACGCCCTTCTTTTGCAGGTCCTTGATCTTATCCTGTATCGCCTTCATCTTCGGCGCGTTGCCCGACGCTTTCTTGAACGAACGCGACTGGTACCATCGCAGCGGAAACAGCAGCGAGTAGAACAGGAATGTAAAAATGATGATCGCGACGCCGTAGTTGTGCGTCAAACCGTTAAAGAAATTTAACGCGTAGAGAATTGGTATCGACAATCGCGATGTAACGGGACGAACCCAACTATAATTACTAAAATTTATGAGATTAGTGATACTGATGGGCCGGCCGGCGTCTTTCGAGAGCGAATCATTTAACGCCGAAAGAAGAAAGTAATCTTTCGTGCCGGTAAAAACCCTGGTCACCGAACCGTCGGTTGGAATCGGCAGATAAACGGTTACGAGATGGCGTGTCTCGCTGGTTTTGGCGTTGCGCAGGACCCACTGGAAAATGCTTTCGTAGAATGGATGCTGCGTTTGGACATCGTATTTCGACGCTCTGTACTCCACCGATTGGGCCGCTGTCGCCGGGACCGCCGCCATCGCAAAATATGCGTCGCCGACCCCGGCCCAGTCGACGTTCCCCGTTTCGATTAGCGAAGCCTGATTATTTCCGTCGTAAGTAAAACTATAATTGCCCTGGTGGCGTTTAAAGTCACCGTTGATGGCGGCTACCGCTTCGGATTCGATATGGTAAAAATTGTGGTTATTGATTGCGTGGTCGCCGATGCTCGCGCCAATGAGCAATCTCGTGTTGGGCACCGGTTGACCGCCGCGTTTTAGTGTAACTCCAAGATCGGCAACATAGCTGTCGGCCCGGAAAAGAAAAGTCTTCTTAACCTCGACGCCGGTTGCATCCGTCAACGTAAATTCGACCTGCTGCTCCTGACCGTCAGCTAACGTAATAGTTTCGTCAGCCACCGAAATCTGATAATTGCGGTCGTTTATGAGGTTGGTCAGATTTTGATCGTCCGTCGCGAGACGAAAGGGTATCTCACGCGGGCTGCGTTTTAGAGCCTCGTCCGAGATCAACTGCAAAGGCTTCTGTTCTCCGTCGTGCGAGCCATCGGCAAAGAGCGCAAACTCGGCTTTTGGAGACTTGTTTTTGACGATGATCCAACTCGTCGCAAGCGCGCCTTTCGAATCCAGCTTTACCTCATAGAGAGGAGATTTGATGGTTATCGTCCGATTTGGCGTCGTGTCCGGCGTCGTTGCAGCGGTTGCTGTTTCGGGTTGAGGCTGGGCGGTAGCAGCCGGTTGCGGCGTTGCCGGTTGCGCGCTATTGGCATTCGCCGCGACGTTTGCGTTGGCGTCGCCGGACGGCTTTGCCGGCGCAAAAAAATACGACCAGCCAAAAAGTATCGCCATCGACAAAACGGCCGCGATCAGGAAACGGGATTGATTGGTGCTGTTACCTTCCATTTGTTAGTTCCAAGTTCCAAGTTTCAAGTTAGTAGGCTTTCGACCTGGAACTTGAAACTTGAAACTCTATTCGACCGGATCATGCCCACCTTTACAGAATGGCTGACACCTTAAGATACGCGTGAAACCCATCCAAGTTCCGCGCATCGCGCCATACTTTTCGACCGCCTCGCGTGCGTATTCCGAACATGTCGGCTCAAAGCGACAAGACTGAGGCAGAAAGGGCGATACGAACCGCTTATAAATGCCCAAAACATCTAAGAGCAAAAATTTCATCACAAAAAAGGCGGAAACACGACCGGTAGGGAGTGTGCTCTTCCGCCTCATACTACGTTCGCCGTCAGCACCCTCGCTACCGCTCAGGTTTCCGCCCTACTTTCGCCGCGATATCCTTAAGTTCGGCCAAAGGCTTTTCCAGCTTTACCTTCAAGATGTTCCGCCGTGCATTTATTACCCAATCGTATTTCGTCGAAATCACTTCAAGCTCGGCGCGGTTCAATCTGAAACTTTCCCGCAACAGCCGTTTGGCGCGATTTCGGTCATGGGCTTTACCAATAGCTTTTTTGGTCGCCGTTATGCCAACGCGATGCCTCTCGCCGATTGCGGGCAAAATGAAAACCGTCATAAAACGGCCTTCAAAACGCTTTCCATGCTCGTACACCCTTAGGAAATCCGCACGTTTCAGCAGACGCGATTCCTTTGGCAGCGAAAAGCCTAATAATGGTGAACCGTTAATCTCTTGCGGCCTTTCGCCCGCCGGCGTTTGATTACCGCCCGTCCGTTCTTGGTCGCCATCCTCGCCCTGAAACCATGCTTCTTCGCGCGGCGGCGGTTGTTCGGTTGATATGTTCTCTTCGGCATAGTTGCTCTCCATGGGTTTCACCCGAAAGTGAAAACTTTGAGTTTACGGAAAAGGCACGGCCCTGTCAAAGTTGCCTACCGTATTTTAGACCAAGAACGGACGTTTCGAAATAGCTGATAACGGCTTTCAGCTATCCGTTATCAGCTATTTCGAATGATCTTTCTTCAGCGTTCAGACGGGCGATTAGCTTGAGAGCGTCAACGTAAAGGTGATGCTCGTTAGCGAGAATCCTCGCAGACAACGAATCAACCGTATCGCCATCGTGAACCGCGACTGCGTGTTGAAGGATGATCGGACCGTTGTCGAGATGCTCATCAACATAGTGAACCGTACATCCAGTAATCTTTACGGCCCGGTCGAGAGCTTGTTTTTGCGCATCGAGACCGGGAAACGCGGGCAGCAAACTGGGATGAATATTGAGAATCCGATTGGGAAACGCTCTGATGAACGAAGGCGACAGCAGTCGCATATAACCCGCGAGACAAATAAGTTCGGCATCCCGTTTACGCAGTTCCGTTATGATCTCTGCGTCATGAACGTGGCGTGACCGGCCTTTTCGCTCGATGATTATCGTATCAACGCCACGCTCACGAGCTTTTTCGAGTCCGACCGCATCCGCTTTATCACTGATCACGATCGCGACCTCGGAATCCGCTATCTCACCGCGCTGCACGGCATCAATGAGGGCCGTCATATTCGACCCGCGGCCCGATATCAGAATCCCGATCTTCATCCCCGTAAATATGCTCCGCGTCTCTGCGCCGAGAGACCGCCAAGGTACGCTGCCGCGAACTTAGTTACAAAGGAGATAATGAAAAGCAGCGCAATTCGGTCCAGAGCACCTACAGCGACAACCACCGTAATATCGATCAGGAAATAGAAAAGCCAAACAAGCAACGCCGCTCTGACACTGTTTCCTTTGGAAAACTTTGTACCGATCCACCGCCCCGCCAAAAACATCAACGGTATTCCTGCGATGATGCTCGAATAAGGTGCGGCAACCTGTGCGTGTGCTTGATAATACGCCTCGTCATGTCCCGGATCGATCAGATAGCTGTACACGACCACGTACAGGACGCTGATCACAATATTAACGATCATCACCCCAAGAGCGACCGGAACAGCGAGCCACCAGCGATTTTTTTCCATACTAATTCCTTGCGTTTTAACTCAACAGACTTGTACAATAATCCTGTCCAAGTAGCGAAACGCATTATGGCTATTCAAACCTCATACAGCAATGCAAGAAACAACTTAGCATCTTTGTTGAATCAAGTCACCGACGAGCAGGAGATCGTCGTCATTAGCCGTCGTGGCCATGAAGATGTGGCGATGATCAGCGCCGCAGAACTCTCGAGCATGATGGAAACCGCGCACCTCTTCCGTTCGCCCAAGAACGCGGCGAGACTGATGAGCGCGCTTGAGGAAGTTCGGGCCGGCGACGGAGAGAAGATAACGGTTGACGAGCTGCGTAAGGAATTTGGCGTTGAAAAGCGAAAATCAAAATAAGAGTCGCGAGTCCGTCATTTCCTCAAAGTTTCGCGACGACCTGAGCTATTGGGAAACGGATAGACGGTCGTTGATCAAGGTTCTCGACTTGATGGGAGCGATCAATAGGGATCCTTTCGGCGGAATTGGTAAACCTGAACCTCTAAAGCACGCCGGAGCCGGTATTTGGTCCCGCCGAATTACCCAGGAACACCGCCTGACCTATGTGGTGAGCGAGGATCGGATCGAGTTTTTGCAGGCGAGGTATCATTACTAGAGTTCTTTGAAAAACCTCGAAGTGGATATTTCTTGATTTTTTCACTTGCTCCGATGGCTTTTTCCGTGTCTTTTCCGTGCGTTCCGTGGTGAAAAATCCTGAATCGACTGAATTAACCACGGAAAACACGGAACAGACACGGAACAAGCTTTCTCGCTCGGGTTTTTCAAGGAACTCTACTAATTATGAGTATGAAAATGATTGATGAAATAGCCTATATTAACGAGCTTGGTGTGTCACTTCGGAAGTCGCGAGAAGCAGCGGGCATAACCAAGGACGAATTGGCCGCGAAAATAGACACAACGAAATCCGTCATATCCCGAATCGAAGACAGTACGGGTAGCATTTCGGCCAAATTCTTGCGGAAATACGCCAAAGCTCTCGGAAAGAAGGTTAATCTTGAGATCGTCTGATCGAAAATGTCGTTGTCAGACCTGACGCTAACAATTTCTCGCATAGCCGCTTTGACTTGGTACTGAGAGAATCGGCTTCTTGTTTGTATTGATCGTGATAAGCCACCCTTTTGAGTGTGTTATACGGAATGATTCCGCATAATCACAAGTTCGGCGGCTACTTGCTCTGTTAATCAAATATGAATGAACTCACACAGTTAACCGAATTAGCTAAACAGTTTTTCGACATGGCGAATGCAATCGCTGCTTTTTCAGTGATTCAGACGTTGGCACTTCTGTATGCCTTTTCCACAAACTCTCGACTCGTTGCCGCGTTCCTTCGGTGGCGTCCCTACACTTCTGTTCTATCTAAACATGCTGGCAACGCATACATCATCGGAGTTATTGGCTGCGGCATTGCTGAGTTTTGGCTCCGCTACGATGCCGGTCAACGCGGCGCACTTTTAGGTGCCTGTGTGATTGCAGTAGTGCTCAGGTGTACAGCAATCTATATAACCGCCTCAGCATATCGTCGAGTGTTCGTTGCCGTCTGCCGCGAGGAGGACTGGCTCAACAAGAACCGGAAAGACCGCGAATTACAGATTCCGCGCATCTTACCCAATCGTTCCAAGACCGAGAGGTGGCTGTATGAGAAAGCAGAGAAGATTGACAAATCACTCTTCGGCTCACCAGTTGAGAAAGTAATTGAAGCGAAGGACTTTGACCAATGACCGCGCCGCCGAACAACTCATTGAACCGGAGCGGAATCAGCTTGTCTTTCATCGAGAACTCGGATGCTATTCGCAGATTCTTCCCGCCCGGTTAATTCGGGTGTTGAGGTGAGGTGGCTAATCTTTCGGACGCTGACCAGCACTTGCATCATCTAATTGTTGTCGTTACAATAATACATGAGGATTGAGTATGATCCTGAGAAGCGGCAGAAAACCATCGACGAGCGAGGGCTTGACTTTGAGGACGCTGCCGCCGTATTCGAGGGCATCACTTTCGAGGTCGAGGATACGCGGCGAGATTATGGAGAGATACGGATGCTCTGCTTTGGTCATCTCGCCAGTCGGCTGGTGGTTATCGGCTATGTCGAACGTGGATCAATTCGTCACATCTTTAGCATGAGAAAAGCGAATGAACGTGAAAAAACCAAAATCGGGCCGCATCTTGAGGTCTGATCTAGTGCGCGTGGACTCGCACAAGATCATAGCGAACGAGTATAAGGAGCTTCCTGAGTTGACTGATGAGATGATCGCTCGCGGCACTATCAAGCGTGCGGGACGACCGGTTGCACTCAATCCGCGGCGCCAAGTCACCATTCGTCTGCCTGAATCAGTTCTCGCCGCATGGAAGGCCTCAGGTCCCGGTTGGCAAACCCGCATGGCCGAATTGCTTGGCGAGCGATCTACTTAATTAAATAAGAGTGTACAACTTGTACGCTTTGACATATACTCTTTGTATGAAAACAGTACCTGTTGCCGAAGTGAGATCAAATCTGTCAATGCTGCTCAAGGAAGTGGAATCCGGACACGAGATCGGTATTTCGTTTGGAAGACGCCGTGAGACGATTGCCGTCATTGTTCCGATTGCGGAATATAAAAAAATAAAGGCACGGAGACTTGGCTCATTGGCTGGTAAGCTGACCGTTGAGTTTAAGGACAACTGGAAAATGAGTGACGATGAATTCTTAAGTTCATGAGAATACTGGCCGACACTCACTTTCTAATTTGGAGTTTTACGAATCCGGAGAAGATAAGTCCCTCAATTGCTAAGCAACTCACTTCCGAACTTAACCAGATTTTTTACAGCCAAGCCAGCCTTTGGGAGATTTCAATCAAATATAGCTCTGGCAGGTTAGTGCTAAACGGAATGTCGCCGGAAGAGTTGTTTGAAGAGATCGACACAAGTCATTTTTCCTGTCTTCCGCTTAGGAATGAGGATCTGATCTCATTTTATCGACTACCCGTGGAACATCGCGATCCGTTTGATCGAATCATGATTTGGCAATGTATTAACAATGGTCTTATTTTCCTATCCGTCGATGATGCCGCTGCAAATTACGAAAAGTATGGTTTGAAGATATTGATTAGCTAACGATTGCCCTTGGGGTAGTAGGCCGGCCCGACTCAGGAAGAGGTTGCGGAAAAGCTGGAAACTAAAAAATCGGTGATCTCACGGATCGAGAACCATGCGGAAGATATTCGGCTCTCCACTCTACACAAATACGCCAAAGCGTTGGGCAAAAAAGTCAATTTGGAGATCGTCTGACGCCGACGCTTCCTGCTTTTCGTCTCAAAGAAATTGCTGACCAAAAAAAGTAGATGCTCAAACCTGCACTTACAAGCGAATAAAATGAGATGGGATTAATATAATAATCGTGCTCGTTATAATTTGATTTCAAAATAAGGTAGCCGACGATTCCAGACATTAAGGCGGCTAAAATTGCTGTAATAATAACACAGTGCTTTGCCCACGATTTTCTGTGGTCAAGTCCAAAAAAGGCTAAAGTTGATGGAATCGTTGTAGCCAATAAAAAAATCAGTAAAATAAATGCTTCCCAAGAAAAAAGACCTGCAAATGCTAATGCAAATAGGAAAAGCACCCCGATTATTGAAAGATTTGCGATTCCATAAAACAAAAGAATATAACCCAGGACAGGTGTGCGGAATGAGGGTTCGATGGTCTTTTCAGACATATCAGCCTTAATAAATATTCTTAAGAAATGGAAATTATCTTATTTCCTGTCACTACTTTTCCAATCTCATAACAATTGCCAAAATGATTCTGCACAGCGGCTCTGTCTTCTAATGGGCAAACGACCAACATCCCGATTCCCATATTGAATGTGCGGAACATCTCCTTTTCATCGACATTGCCGAGACGCTGCATTAGGCCGAATATTGGAAGTTCGGGCCAGGTTCCTCGGTTTATTTCGACTGAGACACCTTCGGGCAGGATTCTTGGGATGTTTTCGAGGAAGCCGCCGCCGGTGATGTGGACGAGGCCTTTGATGAGCGGAGAGCCCTCACTACCTTCCGCCTGTGAAACTTCGTCAAGCAGCGGGCCGATCTGTGGCAAAAAACTGGCGTGAGTAGCGAGCAGTGCTTCGCCGACGGTTGTGCCTAGTTCGTCGATGTACGAATCTGGAGTGTAGCCGCCGACCTCGAAAAAGAGTTTGCGTGCCAAGGAATAGCCGTTTGTCTGTAAACCGGTCGACGGAATTCCGAGAACGGCATCGCCCGGCGTGATCGATTTGCCGTCGATGACCTTTGGTTTATCGACGACACCGACGATAAAACCGGCGAGGTCGTATTCGCCATCGGCATACATTGAGGGCATCTCGGCTGTTTCGCCGCCGAGCCGGCCGCACCCGTTTTCGCGGCAGGCCCGGGCCATGCCTTCGACGACGGACGCCGTGACATCTGGTTCGAGTTTCCCGGTCGCAAAATAATCGAGAAAGAATAACGGCCGTGCGCCTTGCACCAAAATATCATTGACGCAGTGATTTACAAGATCGGCGCCGACCGTGTTGTGGATTCCGGTCTCAAACGCCAGCTTCAGCTTTGTCCCTACGCCGTCCGCCGAAGCGACCAGAATCGGCTCGGCCATCTGTGGAAAAGCTGCGGAAAACATCCCGCCAAAGCTGCCGATCTCCGTCAGCGTCCGCTCGTTAAACGTGCTCCGCGCGTATTCGCGTATCTTGGCAACCGCCAGATTTGCGTTGTCGATCGAGACGCCTGCGTCGGCGTATGAGATTGAACTCGTCATATCGGCTCCTTGGCGGTCGGTGCGCACTTCTTTAATATGGCCCGGTCAAAAGTGATTAGTTGGTTCGCATTTTGCGTCGCTTCTGCAACCGAATAACAATCGATGAACGAAAGACTTCCCAACGCAACGTAAAGGTCAAAGGCTTCGTTGATTAAGGTCTCACTGAAAGTAACGGTGTTCAGCTCGAATAGGATCGCCATGAAATTTTTGACGAACTTGCGATCAAGCTTGTAAACCTTTTCAAGCACGAAGACGCATTCCGCCACAACCGCATCCGTTACGTAGCACGGTGAGTGGCTGACGAACTCAGCGGCCTTGGCTGACTGCTCGGGAACATCATTCAGAATGAGACGAAGAACGACATTAGAATCAAGGCTTGTTACGTTCATCGGCCAAACATCTCTTCAGCAGCGATTTCCCTGAGTTCACGTACTGTAAGGCCCTTCAGGTGCTCAGGGATATTCACCTTCTTGAGCATTTCATCCCGCAGTTTTTCAAACTCCCCAATTGAAATTCCCGTGTCGATCTCCACGTTCTTACGTTTGTTTACAAAGAGCTTAACATTTTGTCCTGTCTTCAGCCCCAGAGCTTTTCTGATCGGAGAGGCGATCGTTATCGTGCCTTTGCTGGTTATCGTGGTCTTGTATTTCATGTATTACACTATACAAAACGTAATACTTCTTGTCGATTTCTTTCATCTTGGTTGACTCTTATCCCAATCAAGCTTCCGGGCTGCGGGAGTCGAGCAGTCTATCGTACAATAAGATTATGAGCTTCACACTAACTGATCTCAGCAGCGAGAACAACTTTGAATTTAATGCCAACGTATGGAACTGGAAAGCGGCGCTTGAGGTAGTAAAGAGCCTCAACATTGTCAGTGAGGGAGCGGTGCGGCAAATGACGTATAACGCGACCGGTGTCAAAATCTCGATGGATGACGCACACGAGATCGGTTCGCGGATAGAGAAAGAATGGCTGCCAAAACTTGCTCCGAATAAACGCGTGTTTGCCGATCTCTCGATCACCGATTCCCCAGACGACATGACTTTGCACCGGGAAGGCGACGAAGAATGGAAAAATTACAGCGCGAGCCACGATTGGTTCGCGGAATTCGCCAAGTTCTGCCTTAAGTCAAAAGGCTTTCAGGTGTTCTAAAAGGCAGAGACCTGAGCGGTAGCGAGGGTGTTGCCTTCATTTGGTTTGAAGGCAGAGACCTGAGCGGTAGCAAGGGTGTTGCCTTCATTTGGTATTGTTTCGACATAACGCAAGAACACACTCCCTACCGGTCGTGTTTCCGCCTTCTCATGGAAAACCTCCAAGACATTTTCAAGAATCTTTATGTTCAGATCGGCCTTTTGATCATTTTCGCGACTGGCCACGGGTATGCCGGTGCCTGGCTCGCGGTCAGAATGCTGTTCCGGCCACGCCTTCCCTTTAAAATACTTGGCATAACCGTCTTCCCTCAGGGAATGATTCCGCGACACCGTGACCGGCTTGCGAATGCCATCGGCAAGGCGGTCGGCGAAGAGCTTGTTTCGCAAGATACGATCATCCAGCAGCTGACCGGTAATGATTTTCTGCGTAAAAAAATACAAACGGTCGTCGATTCTTATACAAACGAGATACTCGCCAAGGATTATCCGTCGCTGATCGAGGCTTTGCCAAAAAATGTCCGCGGGCCAGTTCTCGACGCTATCTCGGCGTTACAGCTGAAACTTGCCAACCACATTAAGTCAGTTCTGAAGAGCGAAGAATCCCTTGAGACGATTCGCGGGTTTGTGACCCGTCGCGTTGATGATGTACTCGGAAAACGCGTTTCCGAGGTTCTAGACGATGAGACGTTTGCAAGGATAGTCGGCTTTCTGGACGAACGTTTCAGAACGGCTGTCAAAGCCAGGAATTTTGAATCAACCATTCGCGATTTCATAAGTCGACGTCTCGACGATCTTATCAACTCGGAAACGCCGCTGGGCAATATGTTCACAGCCGATGCGGTCGCCCTGTTAAAGGAGAAGGCAAATGAGCAGATCGAACCCGCAATTCACCAGCTTACCGAGCTTGCCGCCGCCGAAAAGACCCGCAATCAGATCGGCGCCCTAATCAAGCACGAAGTTCACGACTATTACGAAAATCTGTCGTTCTTTAAGAAAATATTTGTCTCGCGTGAGACGCTGCTCGACGAGGTCGACGAACTAGTCAACGACAATCTGCCAAAGCGGATCGAGGAAACACTGCGCGGTGCATTCTTTGCCGAAGAGGCCCGAAATTTTATCGGTTCCAGCATCGACAATGCCCTTGCCAAACCGCTCCCAGTCGTCATCGGCTCGGTCGCGCCGGAGCAACTCGCCAGATTAAAGGAACAGGTCACGAAATCGGTCCTCAGCCTTCTCCAGAGCGACGAAACAATGTCGGGTATTACAACATACATTCGCGAGACGCTCGAGAAACTCCGCCCGCACAGCATCGACGCGATTCTGCAAATCATCCACCCGGAATCTGAAGAAAAGCTAAAGAAACTGCTGGCAAACGGCTTGCTCGACATCATCTCCCGCGAGGAAACCTCAAACATAATCAACGAAATGCTCGCCGGCCAGATCGACCGTCTGCTCTCAAAACCAATAGGCAAGCTCGCCGATCATATATCCGAAGCAAAGCTCCGCGAGGCAAGTTCATCGCTAACCGACGCCATCATCGCCGCCGTCCATTCAAAACTGCCCGACGCCGTGGCCGAATTCGATGTCGCCGGCATGGTCCGTGAAAAAATACGAAATTATCCACCCGAAAAACTCGAGGCGCTGGTGATGTCCGTCGCCAAAGAACATCTGCGAACCATCGAACTGTTTGGGGCATTGTTCGGGTTTTTCATCGGAGTTTTACAGGCGATCCAGTTTTATATCTACGCGAGATGATTCCAGAATAGGACGTACCGTTCTTTGTACTTGCTAACGCATTTTACTAAAATGGAAATGGGTTATGTCGTTAAACGCGCAAGAAAGACATGCAAAAGATGAATCCGAATAAACAGACCCCATTCAAAGTTAGACGAGCAGAATTGACACCCATACCACCAGAATCGGAGAGGACGCCCCTGGGCCGGAAATTGATGAAGATTGTAGCTGAGATCGACGCATCCGACGATCCCCCTATGAGTGAGGAAGATCTTGAACGTGAGCTGCTGCTGCGACGCGGTGGATATACTGGTAATGTCCAATAAAAAGCTTTGTTTTCTCGATGCGTCAGTACTGATTTCCGCATTTCGAAAGCCAACCGACTTGACTTTTGCTCGAAGAATGCGTGCTCATCAACTCCTTAACGATCATGAGCGCGAATTTGTCGCCAGTGAATTTCTGAAACTAGAGGTTCTGCCGATGGCAACATTTTTTGCCAAGAGGCGCGAACTTCGATTCTTGAGGGATTTTTTCGACTCGATAGCTCATTGGGCGCCGTGTGAAACTCTAATATCTCCCGCGCTAGATCTCGCCTCTGCCTACGGCCTCGGCGCACTTGACGCCCTTCACCTTTGCGCCGCAAAACATTTCGATGCCGAATTCATTTCGGCTGAACGCCCAACTAAGCCGATTTACAAAGCCTACCCAAAAATTGCATCTATCTACGAAGACTAGCCCGATGGACGTCCAAACACACCACGCAATAATCGCCCAGATCGTCGGCAAGGAATTCGGATCGAAGCCGGGCCGAATCCAGCGCATGGCCAACGGCATCTGTAACGAGGTGTATCTGGTCGGCGTTGACGGTCGCGAAGTAATAATCCGGCTCAAGTCGGAGGCTCGTTACATGCTGGGTTCGCACAATCACATTCCGCTTTTTCAGTCGAAAGGCATCCGTGTTCCGGAGATATTGGCCGAAGACTATTCGAAACGCGATCTGCCGTTTGCGTACCAAATTCAGAGCAAGATCGATGGGCGCGATATCAAAGACGTGGTCGATACCCTAACCGACGGACAGCTTCGCGCGGTTGGCGGCGAGATTGCGAATATCTTTCGCCGCCTCATCGATGTTCCGAATAGCGGAAAGTTCGGTGTATTGTGGGGCGACGACAATGATCTAGTAGATTCGTGGGCGGCCGAGGTCGCGCGAGTAACCGAGGTCGTTCTCGGTTGGGGCGCGAAAACCGGTGTACTCGACGCGAAACTGGAAAAAATTCTTAGATGGATCAATTCGGAGTACAAAGACTATTTTAACAGCGTCCGCCCGATCACCTATTTCGGCGATATCTGTTCAAAGAATGTGATGATCCACGAGGGTAGATTCTCGGGTCTGGTCGATCTCGATAGTCTCGCCCAGGGCGATCCGCTCGAGGCCATCGGCCGCATAAAAGCAAGCTGGTACGGTACGCACCACGGCCAAATTTATTCCGAAGCGGTTATGGACGCTCTACAGCTGTCGCCGAAGCACCGAAAGCTGGTGACAATGTACGCGCTGCTGAATCGAATGTTCTGGACCTGCGAGAACGGAATTCAGTTCAATCAAAACACGAACTCGACCGTTGACCGTGAAAGAGAGGTAAATGATAAAAAGGTTGTCGACCAGCTTCTTGCTGAACTGCAAGGGCCCGTCGTAATCTCTTTGCCTGTTTTGACCTCCCCGAACGAAACCGTCGAACCGGTCAGGCGCGCGCGGCCTAACGCCGAAACTGTCGCGTCGCGCCTCGAACCGGTCAAACCTCACGAAAATACTCCGGGGTTTGTTCCCCCGTTGTCGGCGGACGAAGACCTACGGAGATTTGAGGTTTCGACAGTTCCGGTGGTTGCGGCCATCAGCGAACTTCCCGCCCCGGCGCGCGTAAATGCCCTGCAATCGGAGCCGGTGAAGCAACCTTCGCCGCAAAAAATTATTCTCGAAGCGAGCGGGCTATCAAAAACCTACATAAGCGACGGCATTGGATTTGATGCGCTCAAAAACGTCGACCTTCAGATCGGACAAGGTGATTGTGTCGCGATCGTGGGCAAATCCGGCAGCGGTAAATCGACGTTGATGCACCTGCTGGCCTGTCTCGACGCACCAACCGATGGTTATGTCTATGTTGACGGCGACGAAACGTCGACTATGTCGGAAACAGACAAGAATACGCTGCGCAACCGAAAATTCGGCTTTGTTTTTCAACAGTTTTTCCTCAATGGCCGCGACACGGTATTTGAAAATGTAGTGCTGCCGATGCGTATCCGCGGAGTTTCGGATTTTCAAATGATACAGGATGCGGACGAGGCCCTCGGGTCGGTCGGCCTGTCAGACAAATCCGACAAGAAGGCAAAAGATCTTTCCGGCGGCGAGAAACAGCGGGTCTGCATCGCCCGGGCGCTTGTCGGCAAGCCGCAGGTAATATTTACCGATGAACCCACAGGAAACCTCGATTCAAACACCGGTGCGGCAGTTGAAAACATGCTGTTCGATCTAAACCGCGCTAAAGGCATCACCCTCGTGATAGTTACGCACGACAGCGAACTGGCCGACCGCTGCGACCGGGTCATCGAAATGAAAGACGGACGCATCGTATCGCAAAGGCAGAAACACGACCGGTAGGGAGTGTGTTTCACTTTGCCCGGCAGTCAACAGGTGACAGAGACACACTCCCTACCGGTCGTGTTTCCGCCTTATTTGAATATGAAATTTTGGGATCTGATAAAAATCGCTAACCGTAATCTTTTTCGCAATAAGCTGCGTACCTTTTTGACCGTTGCAGCAATATTTGTCGGCGCGTTTACGCTAACGATGACAAACGGCCTCGGCGACGGTGTGCGCGGCTACGTCGAAAGTCAGGTCAAGAATATCGAGAGCGACAGCGTCATACGCGTCCGCAAAAAGGTGGAAAATCCGGAAGGCGACCAACCGCCCGACGTTCCAAGAGAATACCGGGACGATTCACCCGTCGTGGACGAGAGTGCGCCGATCGACCCCGCCGCGTTCGTAGTGACCCTGCCCCAAATCGAAAATGCCATGCGCGGCATCGAGGGTGTGAAGAGCATTACGCCGCGATACACGACCGACGCGGAATACATTACGCTCGACGGGCAAAAGAAGTATGACGTTCAATTGTCGATGCTCTCGGATGGCATCACCCAAAAAACGGAAGCCGGAGAGTCGATAACCGGTTCGGGCCAGATCGTAATACCGCTTGGGCTCGCACGCTTATTCGATCAGAAGATCGAAAATCTGGTTGGCAAAACGGCCACGATCGGCTACAAAGGGGCTGACGGATCGATGAGAACACTCGCGCTCCACATTGTCGGCGTCGCGACAAAAGGTTTCCAGACAAACACGAGTTCGTTTGTCGATTCAATCACGGCTCGAAACATACACGCGGTGCAAAAACGCGAACAGGGCCCAGACAGGTTCATGGGTTTTTCAGTCCAGATGGCAACCACTGATGCGACGAAAATCGATGCCGCCAAGAAACGGCTCAGCGAACTGGGTTTTGAAGCGGAAACTTTCGCGGATAGCCAAAAACGCATTTATGACGGGATCGGCATCTTCAAGCTGGCGATGGGCCTCGTCGCCGTAATTGCGCTGCTTGCCGCCTCGTTCGGAATCATTAACACACTTGTCATCGCCGTTCTCGAACGCACAAAAGAGATTGGTCTGCAAAAAGCGCTCGGTATGGGCCGCGGAAAGATTTTTGCGATCTTTTCGCTCGAATCCGTTTTGATCGGTTTCTGGGGAGCTTTGCTTGGCACGATTGCGGGGATAATTGTGGGCTCGATCACAAATCGGGTTCTCACCGCCGCCTACGCCGAATCGTTCGAGGGGTTTAATCTTTTTGCGTTCACACTGCCGTCGATAGCGTCGGTCATACTCATTGTCTCGGGCGTCGCCTTCGTCGCCGGCGTCATGCCCGCCTGGCGTGCAAGCCGTCTAAACCCCATCGAATCGCTCCGATACGAATAGGTCAACAACCCCCTGCGTAAGCGGGGGAAAGGACTGGAGGGGGAGCATCCTGCTCGCCCGTATTCAAACCCTGTATAAGAAAGCGGCAAAGGATAACGGCCGTATTTCAGTTCGGCTCGAAACAGTGCAGTCGCCCCACCGTCAGATTGGACGGACCGGTTCTGACATTGAATCAAACGCAACAATTAGGTTAACGTAACTCTTGATCACGAGGCCTAACTATGAAGCGAATATTTCCATACATCTTTATCCTTTTGGCAGCCGGTTCCGCCCTATACGCTCAACCGGCGCCTGACGCCGTCGAACTCACCCGCTTGCTAAACGAATTCCTCGCCGGCGCCGGCAGAAATGATGCGGCTGTCCATGACCGTTTCTGGGCCGACGACCTCATCTACACGCGCTCCGCCGGCACTCGAACCAACAAAGCAGACCTAATGAAAGGCGTCCGTTCGGCACCGGCCGCTAAACCGGACGATCCAACCACGGTTTATACCGCCGAGGACGTGCGCATTCAACAATATGGCAGCGCCGCCGTCGTCGCTTTTAAACTGGTCGGCAACACTACTCGCCCGGACGGCACAAAATCGGTCTCAAATCACCTCAACACTGGCACATTCATCAAACGAAACGGAAAATGGCAGGTCGTCGCGTGGCAGGCAACCATCGTTCCAAAACCGGTTCCTGAAACAAAGTCCGCATCTCAGACCCAGGCAATCGAGCCCAAACCCGCTACCCTTGTAACCACCCAAAATGCAGCAGAGGCTCCGCACCCGTCGAGCACCGTCGGCGCCAGAACTTACCTGCGCGGCCCCCGCGGCGGCTGTTACTACCTAAGCTCCGGCGGGAAGAAGATCTACGTCGATCACGACAATTGCAAATGATCCGTATTCTGAGTCCCGCCTTTAGGCCGCCTCCCTCACCGGCGAGGAAGCCGTCTAAAGGCGGGACTCAGAACAAAAACTTCCTGAACTTTTTCGTTCACGCATTCGTTTGCCTCTTACAGCCAGATAGTCTTTGGAGGGGTTATATGAAAAAAATTGGATTTATTATCTTTGCCGGCGCTCTGATCATCGGCCTTGTGGTGTCGAATTTGTTCTCGTTTGGGCGGGTCAGCGACAAGTTTTTTAATTTTTCGTTCAATTTTAAGGACGTAAAAGGTTCGGGTCAGACTGCTTCCGAGGTCCGTGATTTGAAGGGCTTCAAATCAATCGATGTCGGCGGCGTCTTCCACGTCGAGATCACGGCTCAAAAGGAGTTCAGCGTCGAGGTCGAGGCTGACAACAACCTTTTGCAGTATATAAAAACCGAGGTTCGCGGCGGCAAGCTCAATATCGAGATTGACAAGAAGGTTTCAACCAAAAACCCGATGCTCATACGCATAACGGCACCCGACATCGACGATCTGGAAGTTTCCGGCGCAGCAAATGTTACGGTCAACGATCTAAAAAATGCGGGGATCTCGGTCGATTCGAGCGGAGCTTCGAAGATCAAGATTACGGGTGAGACGGCCAAATTAACGATCGACGTCAGCGGAGCAACCAAGATCGACGCCGAAAACCTGACATCGGAAAACGCTACGGTCGACGCGAGCGGTGCGAGCCAGGTCAGCGTTAACGTCACCGGCCAGCTCAAAGCGGATGCATCCGGTGCGAGCAAGATCGCCTATTCGGGTTCACCGGCGAATGTCGAGAAAAAATCGAGCGGAGCCGGCAACGTCTCGCCAAAATAACTCGGGTAAACGTGACGCCTTTAGGCCTTAAAGCGTACCGCGTCACTCTGGCTTAGGTTTCAACGACATTAGTTTTCACTCCCATTACGATACCTTCCCTATCGAGGCCAACGGCAATTATCTCGACCTGAACCTTACCGATCCTGAACACTCGCAGTCCGTTGAGATTTCCTTCGAGAAGCTTTTGCAGCTCGGCGAACCTCGCGGCTCTCTCCTGTTCCGGCCCGCGAAACCAATCCTTGATCGCCGTCAGCCGTCCGAAGAACATCTCGAGCGAACCCTCCTCGACCGGCGCGTTCGCTTCTCGCCCCGCCTGTTGTAGAATTATCCTTGCGTTTATAGACGATGCCCATTCCCCAGCAAACGGAAGCATCGGAGAGTCCGTTTCGCTGATGTAAATCAGCCCTTCGCAGGCTCTCTCGATGGCATCAAAAAGGGCCGGTCCGGATTTAATATTTTTTGCAAAATAATTTTGCATTTTTTGACGCTTTTTAGAGCGTTTTTCTGTCAAAATTGGTCGGTTTTCTTAGTCTAACACATTGGAAAATTACACCGAATTGTTGTCAGAAAAGGAAGTTAAATTTGTGTTAAACGTCGCGAAAAAAACCTGTGGAATTCTGTTTGCTCTTGCCTCTTTTTCGTGTTAGTCTGTTACCCGTTTCCAGATACTGAGCCGCTGTAACCTATTGATAGTAAACGGCTTAATGCTTTACTTTAGGTTTAGTACGCCTATCTCTTGCTGGTTGTGGAAAAGGCTGTGAATAAGATGTGATCAAGGGGCGTTTCAGCCGGCCGCAAAGCACCAAAACGAAAAGACTTCCGGCTAATTTCCGGCGAGCGCACAAGCGATGGTCGGGAGATGTGCCGACGATAGATTTTGATTTAGAAACGCGTCCGTTTTTAGATGCGATTTTCCACCTAAGATATTGAAACAAATTGCCAAAAAATCATCCGTCTGGGACGACGCCCTAAGCATCGTTAAGGCACACCTTAATACTGACGTCTATAACACGTGGTTCCGTCCGATCAGCTTCGAATCACTGGACGAACACAACCACATTCTACTACTGCGAGCGGGCAAGGTAACAAAGGACTGGGTCTGTCATTACTACACCGGTCTGCTTGGCCAAACGCTGGCCGAGCTCGAGCTTTCGGATTATGAGATCGAATGGCAGATCGACGCCGACCAACCGCTCGAAGCTCAGTTTGAAGACGAAGAGGTGGCCGATCTTTTCTTTTCGCCAAAAAACAAATCAGCATCCGTCGTTCCCGGACGCAGCGGAACCGCCCATTTTATTGATATCGAACCGGTCGAGGACTATCTCAATCCGAAGTACACATTCGAAAAATTTGTGGTCGGCTCATGCAACCGGTTTGGCCACGCGGCCGCCAAAGCGGTAGCCGAAGCGCCGGGTTCCACATATAACCCGCTCTTTCTGTACGGCGGCGTCGGGCTCGGCAAAACGCACCTCATGCACGCAATCGGCCACTCTATAAAGCTGAGGGCGCCGCATATGAAGATCGCGTACATAACATCCGAACGGTTTATGAACGAGCTGATCAACGCGATCCGCTTTAATAAAACGCCTGCGTTTCGCGATAGATACCGTTCGATCGACGTCCTGTTGATGGACGACGTTCAGTTTATGGCCGGCAAGGACCGGACGCAGGAAGAGTTTTTTCACACATTCAACACGCTGCACAATGGGCAAAAGCAGATCGTCGTATCCAGCGACTGCCCGCCGCGCGAAATACCGACGCTCGAGGAAAGGCTGCATTCGCGTTTCGAGTGGGGACTGATCGCCGATCTCGAACCGCCCGATCTCGAAACAAAGGTCGCGATCCTCAAACGCAAGGCGGATATGGACGGCATCGAGTTGTCCGACGAGATCGCGATGTACATCGCCGGCAAAGTTAAGAGCAACGTCCGCGAGCTCGAAGGCTCGCTTGTCCGGCTCGTCGCCATCTCGTCCATGAAAGGCGTCCCGATAACAAAGCTGCTCGCCCAGGAATCGATGAAAAACATCCTCGACAGCGACCGGCCATCGGGCTTGACGATCGAACATATCGCGCGCACCGTCGCCGGGCATTACAAAATGACCGTCCAGGACATCAAGTCAAAAAACAACTCGCGCGGCATCGCCGTGCCACGTCAGGTGGCGATGTATCTGTGTAAAAGGTTGACCCGGCACAGCTTCCCGGAGATCGGCCGCGAGTTCGGCGGCAAGCATCATACGACCGTGATGCACTCGGTTGACAAGATTAAAACGCTGTATAACGACGACCGGAATTTCCACAGGGAAATTAACGAGCTAATTGATAATCTTTGCAGCTAGTTAACAGAAATTTAACCCTTGATATACGGAAATATTTTCCACATATACTGGAAATTTATTATCAAGGTAAGCTCTTTGTTTACAGATATTTGAATAATATTTTCCACTTATCCGCAAGGCGTCTCAAAACCTGCCTGTGGACAAGCGTGGAAAATAAGGGTGGAAAAAAGTTACCAACAGGTCGGTGAGGTTTTCCACAGATTTTCCACAGGCCTCTGTGGAAGGAAAACGGTTTATTTTATAAGAGGTTAAGTCGCTTTTACACATTTACACAGGCCCTATTCCTACTACTAAGTCTTAATAGATTTTTGATTCTATTTAGTTTTAGGAAAAGGCAAAAGTTTAGAGTTCACGTTTCAGCGTGCCGACACTGGTTAATACCGCCCAGACGATAGCGGATGGGGAATTTGACCGGTATAATATTTTACACAGGAAAAAGAACCCGGTCGCTGCCACTTGCGGTACTGACCCAAAATCAGGAGCAATAAACAAATGGAATTCAAAATCAACCAGAGCACCTTGAAAGAAGAATTGGGATTTATCCAGGGCGTGGTCGAACGCAAAACGACTATCCCCGTTCTGTCGAACATCCTGATCGAATCGCTTGGCGAGAACGAGATTCGCATCGTCGGCACCGACCTCGACTGCACAATCCGATGCGATGCCGAGGCCGAGATTATCAAGCCCGGTGCAATCTGCATCCAGGCCCGCAAGCTGTTTGACATCGTCCGAGCCCTCGCACCCGGCGATGTCCATTTCAAAAAAGAGGACAACGAATGGGTCACCATGAAGTCGGCCCACGCCAATTTCCGCCTCGCGGGCGTGAGCCGTGACCAGTTCCCCGAGATACCGCAATTTAAGAGCGTTCCGATGAAGCTCGCGGCCGAGACATTCAGCTATTTTATCCGCAACACGGCCTTTGCGATCACAAACGAGCAGTCGCGCTTCACCCTTTCCGGCGCCAAATTCATTCTCGCCGAGGGTTCCGCGAAAATGGTCACCACCGACGGCCACCGCCTCGCCTATGTCGAGCGTGCGATCGACGACAAAGAAGCGGTCATGGACACGCTCATCCCCAAAAAGGCCCTGCTGGAACTCGTAAAACTCTCCCGCGGCGAAGGCGAAGTATCCTTCGGCGAAGACTTGAACCACATCTATTTCGAAACCGAGGGCCGTCTGCTAATAACGCGCAAGCTCAGTGGCCAATTTCCAAATTACGAGATGGTCATGCCCAAGGACAACGACAAATCCGTCGTCTTTGACCTCGAAGAAATGCGTAACGCCGTTCGCCGCATGTCGCTCATCGCCGACGACCGCAACCGCTCGATCCGCCTCAACGTCTCCGAAGGCCAGATCGAGGTCACCGCCCAATCCGCCGAAGAAGGCGAAGGCCGCGAGATCGTCCAGGCCGACTACACCGGCGAGGAGATCCAACTCGGCTTCAACTGGCAATACCTCCTCGAATTCCTAACCAACGCCGCCACCGGCGATGTAGCCTTCGCCGGTGGCGAGTCGGCAGCCGCAGATGCAGCGGCAGGAGACGGTGCCACTGCCGCCGCCACTGCCACTGCCAAAGAGGGCAAAGCCCCGCTCCGCATCACCTTCGACTTCAAAGACGCTAACGCCCAAACCCAAATGTCTATCGCCGGCGAAACCACTTACGATTACAAATACATCGTCATGCCGCTGCGGATATGAAAGTAGGACAGACTGCCAAGCCTGTCCACCAATATCAGGAAGGAATTATATCCGTAACAATGAAATAAAGTGCGTAACGGGCGGACCTATTGAAGGAGACGTTTTTTAATTGCGACGTTTGTGAAATTCAGGGCTTTATTCGTGCATTCGTGGCTAAAGCTTTTGCCACGAATGCACGAATTAAGAGTTTTTCAAAGAACCCTACCAATATTACGCACGGTATTTCTCCAAACTCATGAACTTTGGTACTGGGGACGGGAATCGAACCCGTACGACCCTAAGGTCACAGGATTTTAAGTCCTGGGCGTCTACCAATTCCGCCACCCCAGCACGAAGACAATTATAGAATGGAAAACGTAAAATGGAGAATGAAGAGAACTGATTTGTATTTTCCGTTCTCCATTCTCCATTCTTTCGTGTATATTGAAGACCGATGGATCAGATCATTTGGATTCTTTGGCTTGTGCTTGGCGTGGCGTTGATAATTGCCGAAATCTTTACGCTTGGGTTTGTGCTTTTGTGGTTTGGGATCGGGGCGATCGCGGCGGCATTTGTGGGGATGTTGGGCGGTGGGTTTTTGCTGCAGTTTCTTGTTTTTGCGATTGTGTCCGTGGCTCTAACGGCGATGTCGCGGACGATATTTGCCAACTATTTCTCGCACGGCGAAGGCCAGCGAATGAAATCGGGGGTCGATTCGCTACCTGGTAAGATAGGGATGGTAACAACAGGAAGCAAAGGGGCCTTACAGGAAGGTGCGGTTAAAGTTTTTGGCTCCACATGGACGGCGTTTCCGATGGACGGTGGGGACGCCCTTGTCGAGGGAGAAAAGGTTGAGGTTGTCGAGGTCAAGGGGTCGTCGATCTACGTTCAACAGGCCGGCCGACCGAAAACACTTCCCGACTGGCGCGAGGAACTTTGATATTCGTCTCAATCGTCTTTATTCATTATCTCGGTAGTGTCTTCAAATCCCACATCCTGATCGGCGGTGTCGTGGATGCCGCCGAGATCGATCATTTCCAGTTTTACGCCTTCGTCGTCGGGTTCGGGCAGGTCGTCGCCGATGAATTTTGTGACGACAACGGTGATGTTGTCTTCGCCGCCGTTTTGGTTGGCTAGCTTTACGAGATCGGCGCAGGAATTTTGGAGCTCTTCGAAATTATCGAGAATGATCTGCTGCATTTCGGCGGCGGAGACTTTGTTTGAGAGGCCGTCGCTGCAGATAAGGTAAACGTCGTCTTTGCATGGCTCCACGCGCGCGGAAACCGGGTATATTTCGTTCTGTGCCCCGAGCGCCTGGAGGATCACGTTTTTTAACGTGTGGGTCTCGGCTTCTTCCGCGGAAATTTGCTGGGCGTCGATCAATTGCTGGACGAGCGACTGGTCTTTTGTGACCTGATAGATCTTGCGATTTCGAACGAGGTAGGCTCGGCTGTCGCCGACCTGGATGATATCGGCCGCTCCGGGCGTTACGCCGATACCGGTGAATGTTGCGCCCATTCCCTGATACTGCGGATCGCTGCGGCCCTGCTGGTGGATGAGCGAATTTGCGAAAACGGTTGCGTCGTAAAGCCGGTTTATCAGGTGGTGGTCGTTTTCTTCGGGTGTCAGGGTATCGTGGGTGTCTTCGTTGAGCAGTTTTTCGCTTACGGTTTCGACCGCCATGGTGCTCGCTACCTCGCCGGCCAGGGCGCCGCCCATGCCGTCCGACACGGCCATGACAACACCCGCGCCGTCAATCTCAAACCTGTGGCTCTCGATAACGAATTCACCGTCCTCCTGATCGCTCGTCCACGCCTTTGCGATCCCGACGTTTAACAGAAGGTAGTTATCCTCGTTGCCCTTTCGGACGCGTCCGATGTGCGAGGTGGCGTGTATCTCAACAGTGAACATATTTTGATTAGTTTATAGTTCAAGGTTCCAAGTTCCAAGTTAAGATAAAATTAACACGAAACACCAAAACTCGGAACATTAAACTTGGAACCTTGAACTACCGAAGCGCTTGATCGAGATCTTCGAGAATATCCTCGACATCCTCGATGCCGACCGAGATTCGAACGAGGCCATCCGTGATGCCAAGTTTATCACGAGTTTCCTTTGGAACGGACGCGTGCGTCATAGTGGCCGGATGCGAGATCAAACTCTCGACGCCGCCGAGGCTCTCGCCAAGCGTACATAATTTTACTGACTCTAAAACCTTCTTCGCGTTTTCGAGCGATCCGGTTTCAAAAGAAACCATCCCGCCAAATCCGGTTTGCTGGCGTTTGGCCAGCTCGTGCTGCGGATGCGAGGCCAACCCCGGATAGTAGACCTTTTGTACACGAGGATGCTCGGCGAGAAAATTCGCGACGACACGACCGTTTTTATCATGGGCTTCCATGCGGACGGCAAGTGTTTTAGTGCCGCGCAGAACCAGAAATGAATCAAACGGCGAGAGTATTGCTCCGATGCCGTTCTGGACAAAACCGATCCATTCGGCGTCTTTCTCGTCGTTGAGCGCGACAAAGCCGCCGACGCTGTCCGAGTGGCCGTTGAGATATTTTGTCGTCGAATGAACCACAATATCCACGCCCAAATCAATCGGCCGTTGAAAATAGGGCGACATAAACGTGTTGTCGCAAATGACCTTTGCCCCGTTTGCATGGGCGAGATCGGAGACAGAGCGCAAATCGGTAACGGTCATCACCGGGTTTGTCGGGGTTTCGACAAATACCATTTTCGTATTCGGCTTAAACGCGTTTTCGAGACCCGCGACATCGGACGTATCCGCCAGGTCAAATTCGATTCCGTAATCTATCAGAATACGATTAAACAGCCTAAATGTGCCGCCGTAAGTGTTGTCGCCGAGAATTACGTGATCGCCTGATTTGACGAGCTTTAACGACGCGTCAATCGCCGACATGCCGGATGCAAACGCAAATCCAAACCGGGCATTTTCCAGCGCGGCTATGTTCTTTTCCAGCGCCGACCGCGTCGGATTTTGCGTTCGGGCATACTCATAACCTTTATGCCGCCCGAGGCCATCCTGGGCATACGTAGATGTTTGATAGATCGGTACGCTGACGGCGCCCGTGGCGGCATCAGGCTCATTGCCCGCGTGAATGGCAGTCGTTGAAAAACCCATATAGGATGTGAAAATACCTGATGAAAAGCATCATCAGTTTATAACTTTTGCCGAAAATGCGCTAACAAAACATCTCTTTTTCCCGTGCGAAGCGGCAAAACATGGTAACGGCCCCCGGGCGAGGTCGAGCTGGGGTGGCCGTCGCTCTCGGTTCTGACATTCTCGTTGATCCACGTATAATTGATCTCTTAACAGTATGAAGGAGCGCTTTTTGCGTCACGAAACTATCATCATCCTCGATTTCGGCTCACAGTATACGCAGCTCATAGCGCGTCGGGTGCGTGAGCAGGGGGTTTATTGCGAGATACATCCGTTTCATCTTTCGGTCGATGAGATCGCGGCGAGACGGCCGATGGGCGTCATCCTGTCGGGCGGGCCGTCGAGCGTGTCGGATGAGGATGCACCACGTGTCGCGGCGGATTTTTATGAGAAAATTGGCGTTCCGATTCTGGGAATTTGTTATGGAATGCAGCTTATCGCGGTTGATCTAGGCGGTGCAAGCGAGCCGGCCGCACGGCGCGAATATGGCCACGCAAAACTAAAGGTCCTGAGCGGCAAGACCGCTCTTTTTAACGAGCTGCCGTTTGAGCTGGATGTTTGGATGAGCCACGGCGACCATGTGACGCGTTTGCCCGATGGATTTACGACAACAGCGACGACCGGCGAAGTCGTGACCGCTATTGAGAACCCGGAACGCGGTATTTACTGCGTCCAGTTTCATCCTGAGGTCTCGCACACGCCGTTGGGCAAGGCAATTCTAAGAAATTTCATATTTCAAATTTGTAATTGCAAAGGTGATTGGACACCTGCCCAGTTTATTAAAGAAGAAATTGAGAAGATTCGCGAGATAGTCGGGCCGACGAATAAGGTCGTCTGCGGGCTGTCCGGCGGCGTCGATTCGACCGTTGCCGCCGTGCTTGTTCACGAAGCGATCGCTGATCGTCAGACGTGTATATTTGTTAATAACGGTTTGCTGCGTCATCGCGAATTCGAAGATACGCTCGACGTTTATAAGAATAACCTTCGCCTAAATGTGCGCGGCGTCGATGCGTCCGCTGAGTTTTATGCGGCGCTAATAGATGTCGTCGATCCCGAACAAAAACGCAAAGCTATCGGCGGCAAATTCATTGATGTTTTCGACGCCGAAGCCAGGAAGGTAGCGGGCACAAAATGGCTCGTTCAGGGTACACTTTATCCGGATGTGATTGAGTCCGTCTCGCTTCGCGGCTCGTCTGTCACGATCAAATCGCATCACAACGTCGGCGGACTACCTGAGAAAATGGATCTCAAATTGATCGAACCTCTGAGAGAATTATTCAAGGATGAAGTTCGCCTGATCGGCAAAGATCTCGGCATACCGGACGAGATTCTCCAGCGCCACCCATTTCCCGGTCCCGGCCTCGGCGTGCGGATTCTCGGTGATATTACTCCCGAAAAAGTCGAGCTGCTCCAAAAAGCCGACCTCATCTTTATCGAAGAGCTAAAAAACTTTGACCTCTACAAAGATGTCTGGCAAGCCTTCGCCGTCCTGCTGCCGATCCAATCGGTCGGCGTGATGGGCGATTTCCGCACATACGAAAAAACGGTCGCTCTCCGTGCCGTTACATCAACCGACGGCATGACCGCCGATTGGGCCCGCCTGCCTCACGATTTTCTCGCCGCCGTTTCTTCGCGAATTACGTCGGAGGTCCGCGGTGTAAATCGCGTCGTTTACGACATCTCGTCAAAACCGCCGAGCACGATCGAGTGGGAGTAGTTTTCGAAACATACTTAGGGTTCTTTGAAAAACCTAAAGAAACGAAACTCTTGTTCCCTTGTCCCTTTATCCGTGCTTTCCGTGTGATCCGTGGTTGATTTGTCCCGGAACTAAGGGGCCGAGACTAGATCAACCACGGAATACACGGAAACACACAGAAATCTGAAAGTAACCACGGCTCCTACTTTCAGACGCGCATCGCCGCCGTTCAGACGCGCATCGCCTCCATTTGGGAGTTGGCCTTAGCCGCCTGGCAAACAGGACGGCCAGGAAATGGAAATGTCAAAGTCGGCCCCGCGCACATTAATCGCTTTGACCTTTCCGAGATGAGCGCCGCAACGCCGCAACAACTGAATATTCGCCAGGGTTGGTTAAAGCGATGAGATTTCTTGGAAATCGGGAACATTTGGTTCACAATGTTGTTATGACCAACGAGCAGGCACTGATTGCCGAAATTCACAATCTGCCCCAAAGCAAACAGGCCGAGGCCGTTGACGCCGCAATGCGACTTATTAAGAGCCTTGCGAAGCAAGCAAGCGGGGAACCCGAAAGTCGATATCGAAAAGCGGGTAGTCATCCAGGCATGTTTACCATGGCTGCCGATTTTGACGACCCAATTGAGGGCTTTGAGGAGTACATATAAGAATGCGTGTCCTGATTGATACGCATGTTTTTCTTTGGTTCATTGGTGAGCCAACGCGGCTTAGCACGGGCGCAAACAGGATTATCGAGTTCGGCGCCTCGACGGTTTTGATCAGCATAGCAAGCATTTGGGAGATTTCGATCAAGTCGTCAACGGGTAAACTGGATGTCGCCGGAGGATTCTCGGCTGTAGAACGGGTTCTGCCGGAAAATAATATCGAAATCCTGCCAATTTCTTTTCTTCACGCACTAGCAAATCATCGCCTTCCGTTCCACCACAAAGACCCGTTCGACCGAATGAACGCGGCACAGGCGATTGTTGAAGGTGTCGATCTAATAAGCGTTGATGATGCATTTGATTTGTATTTTGCAGACACTGAGGTGAAACGGATTTGGTAGACTCTTGTTCGATAGTCAAGTTTCACTCGGTCGGCTACACCATCGGCGGCGCGGCGATACTGAACGATTTGAATCTTGATATCGAGAAAGGCGAGGTCCTGGTTTTGCTCGGCGAATCAGGTTGCGGGAAGACAACAACTTTAAAACTGATCAACCGTCTCATCGAGCCCACAACCGGCGAGATCGTGGTCGAAGGCACATCTGCGGTGGATTGGGAGCCGATTTTGCTCAGACGGCGGATCGGATATGTTTTGCAGGACGGTGGGCTGTTTCCGCATTTTACCGTCAGCGAAAACGTGGCCCTGGTCCTTACGCTTGAAAATTGGGACGCGGAGCGAAAGAGGTCGCGGACCACCGAAATGCTCGATCTGGTCGGGCTTGATCCGGCAAAATTTGCTCCCCGGTTTCCGCATGAGCTTTCCGGCGGCCAGCGTCAGCGTGTGGGCGTGGCGCGGGCGTTGGCGTCTGACCCCGATCTGCTTCTGCTTGACGAGCCCTTCGGCGCTCTCGACGCCATCACGCGGACAAATTTGCAGAAAGAATTCGCCCGGCTCGTGCGTGAACTTGGCAAGACATCGGTCTTTGTCACGCACGATCTGCATGAGGCAATGTTGCTCGGCTCTCGAATCGCGCTGATGGACAAAGGTAAGATCGTGCTGCTGGCGACCCCAGACAATTTTGTGTCGTCGGAATTACCCCTCGCCCGCGCGTATCTCGAAACCATTCGGACGACGCTCCAGATTGGCGTATGATGAAATCGTGCGGAATTTCAATTGCGGGCTATCGACGTCCGAGTCTTCCGAGTTATCTTATTTTCAGAATCGGCCACGGATTATACAGACCGCGCGGCCCCAGGCTAATGGCATTATTCCAACTAAGCGACAATATAGTCATGACTAAAAAGAATCAAAACAGACGTGAGTTTCTAAAGACGGGGGCGGCCGGACTGGCCACGATTAGCTTGTTTCGGAATACACATGCCGAAATAGGTGGGCTTCCGGATGTCGATCCATTTCCCGAACTGGTAGAGGCCACGATTCCGCAGCTTCAGGCAAAGTTGAAGTCGGGCCAGTTGACGGCAAGACGGCTCACGGAGATGTATCTCGAGAGGATAAAGGTGGTTGATACAAAAACGCGATCCGTATTGGAGATAAACCCCGATGCTCTTGAGATCGCCGATCAACTCGACAAGGAGCGCAAAAAAGGCCGTTTCCGCTCGATGCTGCATGGCATCCCGATCCTGATAAAGGACAATATCGACACAGCTGACAAAATGCTGACGACCGCCGGCTCGCTCGCGCTGATCGATGCGCCGACCCCGAAGCAAGATGCGTTTGTAGTGCAGAGACTTCGTAACTCAGGTGCCGTGATCATTGGCAAAACAAACTTAAGCGAATGGGCCAATTTTCGCGGGGCACGGTCGATCAGCGGCTGGTCGGGACGCGGGCTGCAGACAAACAATCCATATTTTCTCGATCAAAACCCGTGCGGCTCTAGCTCCGGGTCGGGCGTCTCCGTCTCGGCAAATCTGGCTGCCGCCGCGGTCGGCACCGAGACAAACGGCTCGATCATCTGTCCCGCGTTGACAAACGGCGTCGTCGGCATCAAACCGACTCTCGGCTTAGTATCAAGAAGCGGCATTATTCCGATCGCACATACGCAGGACACCGCCGGGCCGATGGCGAGAACGGTGACGGACGCCGCCATCTTACTCGGTGCTATGACGGGCGGTGACAAACAAGACCTGATAACGCTCGCTGCGGACAAGCGGGCCGCAAAAGATTATACGAAATTCCTCGACCCCAACGGACTCAAAGGCGCGCGCCTTGGTCTTGCGATGCAATTCACAACCCGACCCGAGCTGAAAGCCTATTTTCAGCCTTTCATTGACGCACTGCGGGCCGCCGGGGCAACGCTTATCGACGTCACATTTGCACCCGATTACGGCAAGATCGCGACGCAGAGAACCGATGTTCTGCTCTATGAATTCAAGACCGACCTGAACAAATACCTCGCCGCGCGCGGTTCAAAGTACAAGACCCTCGAAGACCTCATCAAATTCAACGAAGAGAACAAAGCAAAAGAACTGCCCCTGTTTGGACAGGAGCTTTTTGTCCAATCACAGGCAAAGGGCGATCTCAATGAAAAGGCATACACAGACGCGCTTGCGGCGGTGAGAAAGGCATGTCGCGAAGACGGTATCGACGCCGTAATAGCAAAGGACAATCTCGACGCAATCGTCGCGCCAACAAGCGGAGCAACGTGGTCAATCGCAGCCGTCGCCGGTTACCCGTATATCACGGTACCGCTTGGCATCCGCGAGAGCACGTCCCCGCCGGTCGCGGGAGCAACGGCGGGCGCAGCCACGGGTGTCGCCACGGGTATGGCGTTCTTCGGAAAAGCTTTTTCCGACGCCCTTCTGATCAAATATGCGTATGCTTTCGAGCAGAAGACAAAAGGTCGTGTAACTCCGCAGTTTTTGCCGACCTATCCCGGAAAAAAGTGAGGCTTGATCCAGACCGACAGGGTTCTTTTCTCCGCGTCCTCCGAGTGTCTTAGTCCGCCACTGTGTTTAACTAATCAAATCGCGCGGGCCACCGAGTAACACACAGGGACGTAAGACATCTCTTCGATGAACTTTTTTCAATTTCTACAACAAAATTGGGCTGAACTATTCACACTAACCCGCGAACATATCTTCTTGGTTTTCATTTCGACTGGTTTTGCCATTCTTCTTGGTGTTCCGCTCGGCATTTTGCTCACACGGATTAAATCGCTGCAAACTCCGATCCTCGGCTTTGCAAACATCATGCAGACGGTGCCGAGCCTCGCCCTCTTTGGCCTGCTCATCCCGATCCCGTTTATCGGCGGCATCGGCGCTCGAACGGCGATCATCGCTCTTGCGCTGTACGCATTGCTGCCCGTGATTAGAAACACGGTCACTGGAATTCTCGGCATTGATCCAAAAGTGAGCGAGGCCGCGGTCGCGATGGGAATGACGAATTGGCAGCGGCTCAAGATGGTCGAGCTGCCGCTGGCGATGCCGGTTATGTTGACCGGAATTCGAGTCGCCGTGGTTATCTCGGTCGGCGTGGCAACGGTCGCGGCGGCGGTCGGGGCGGGCGGTCTCGGCACGTATATATTTCGCGGGCTGCGGCAAAATGATAATAATCTTTTGCTCGCCGGCGCGCTTTTCTCGGCCGTTCTCGCTTTGCTCTGTGACTTTGCGTTGGGTCAATTTGAGAAATCATACGCCATCGGCGAGAGATCGAAGACGCGCTCTAAACTGATCGGATTTGGAATAATCGGTTCCTTGCTTTTCATTTCAGGTCTCGGCGCCATTTCAAATTTCAGATCTGAAATTTCAAATTCAACTAACGGCCGTGCTGGCGAATCTCGAACCGTGATCGTCGGGTCAAAGGACTTTACGGAATCGATAATCCTGGCTGAGATACTCTCTCAGATGCTGGAAAAACAGGGCGTCTCGGTAACGCGTCAATTCGAACTTGGCGGAAATATCGCCCACGAAAGCCTTCTTTCAAAACAGATCGATGTCTATCCCGAATACACCGGCACCGCCTTCACGGCCATTCTGAAAAAGGCGCCGATCACCGATCCGCAGGCGGTCTACGATCAGACTAAGGCCGAGTATGCCGACAAGTTCGCGCTCGATATCAGCCCGCCTCTCGGTTTTTCAAACGATTTCGCGATTCTCGTTCGCGGCGACGCAGCCCGCAAAAACAATCTAAAAACCATTTCCGACGCGGTGCCGCTCGCCAAAAACTGGCAGGCCGGTTTCGGCCAGGATTTTATGTCGCGAGCCGATGGCTATGCAGGCTTTTCAAAGGCTTACGGGTTCAAATTCGACAAGCAGCCTCGCGAAATGGATTTATCACTGACTTACCGAGCACTCGCTTCCGGCGAACTCGACATCATCGCCGGCAATTCGACCGACGGCCTGATCTCCGCTCTGGATCTGTTTCAGCTCGACGATGACAGACGCTACTTCCCGCCGTATCAGGCCGTTTTTGTTGCGAGAAATGAGGTGAGCGAAACCCTGAGCGAGACGCTTAATGCGTTGAAGAACGCGATCTCGACAGATGAAATGCGACGGCTGAATTACGAAGTAGATGGCAATAAACGCACACCGCGAGAAGTCGCGGCCGAATGGACTTCAAGAAAATAGCTGGTGAGTTCATCGCACCGAGTTCCGGATTCGCCTCCGACCATCGCCCCCTTCTCGCCCTTTTCACGTGGGTTTTTGCGAGGCAATTCAGGAACTTGACTTAAGGGTTTTTAAGGGATATTATTCGCGTCGCCTACCACGACCGCCTTTCGCAGTCCCACGCCCGTTTGCGCAGCGGGCGGCACGATAGTAAATGTCACGGATTCGAGCGGGCAGTCTGTGCAGCTTCGGGACGGAATGATTTTCCGTCCGTCAGTAACCAGCTCGACGTCGCGAGTTGCCCACGTGGGCAACATCATCCCGGCTGGCGAGATTAGCCCGGCGGCACGTGCTTTCTTTGCTGCTCTGCCCTTGCCAAATCTGGGCTCATTTATTCAGGACCGCGACTCGTTTGACGTTAAGGTCAACCACAATTTCAGCGACACTACTACGCAAGACCCGCAATTAGCTTTCGACGCGCCGGGTAAAGCCAATTATGGCCAATTGTTGGTTGTGAGTGCCGCTATCCGTAAAAGCTCCGCGACGCTCCAAGCCTGGGCGGCGCAGCCGCGAGGTTTGTGAGGCGGAGCGGCATCGAATATTTCGGAAATCTGGCCGGTAGACGCTTCGTTCAGGTGAATCTTGAAACCTTCGATGATTTCGGCGGCCCGCTTTTGCGCTCCGGCGTCGTTTGCGTTGACCCGGAGGTATGCGTCGACGAATGGACCGATGAGCCAGCCCCAAATGGTCCCCTGATGATACGATCCGTCACGCTCCAATGGCGAGCCGATATAGATCGGGACGTAGGCCGCGTCGCGCGGCGACAAGGATCTCAGGCCAACGGGGGTCAGAAGCTCGGCCTCGACTTTTTCGATAACTTTGCGGGCCCGTTCGTGCTCGAGCATTGTGTGCTTTAGACTAACGGCGAAGATCTGATTTGGCCTGATCGACGCGTCTTTTTCGTCGCCGTTTATGACGTCAAAAAGACAAGTGTTGGCTTCATTCCAAAACTGCCCATTAAAGCTGTCGCTTGCTATCTCGGCCATCTCGGAGTATTCCGAATGGCTATCGGCGTCGCCAAATCTCTCGGCCAGATCGGCCACGACGCAGAGTGCGTTATACCATAACGCCTGTATCTCGACCGCTTTGCCGGTGCGCGGCGTGACGACCCAATCGCCGATCTTGGCGTCCATCCAGGTCAACTGCACACCGGGCTCGCCTGAGTAAAGCAGGCCGTCGGTATCGACATGTATGCCGTACCGCGTACCGCGAATATGCCAGTCGATAATATCGATGAGCTTGTCGTAGAGCATTCTGCGAACGAATTCGAAATCGCCCGTTTCCTCCGTGTAGGCACGGATAGCTTCGAAAAACCAGAGCGTCGCGTCGACCGTGTTGTATTCCGGTATTTCGCCTGCGTCGGGAAACCGGTTTGGCAGCATTCCGTCGGAAATGTGCTTTGAAAACTCCGTCAAAATGCTCTTGGCGACGCCGGGCCGATTGGTTGCTAAGGTGAGCCCCGGCAGGGCGATCATCGTGTCGCGGCCCCAATCGGAGAACCAGTGGTAGCCCGCGATCACGGTCTTGCCTGTCCCCCGGTTAACGATAAACTGATCGGCGGCAAGCACCAGCGCCGATGTAAACTCATCCGCCGCACCGGCTGTTTTGATCAAATTTGCACGTCGCCGTATTTCGGCTTTTTCGAAAACCGCCGCGAACGAAACGTCTTGCGGTTCCGTTGACGCGATAATGCAGGCCTCAGTTGACAGGTCAAAACGTAGGCTGAACGGCTGAAAAAGATCCTCGGAAAAGTCAAAACCGCGCTCCATCTCGATCAAATACTCAAAATGTCGATACCATTGCCCCTCGTTCTCAATCGCGTCCGCATTGTGAGCGAAATGCAGAGTGGGCATTTCCGGGTACGGCGAGATTGAAACCAGATTTTCTTCCGTCTGATATTCATGGCTGAAAGCGGAATCTTCGTGACGCAAATGATGATGATCGCGAAAGGCCAGAAATGGTTTCAACTCGAGTTCAAATCTCTTATCCGGAATTTCAGATTTGAGACTTGAAATTTCAGATTCGTCTTTGATTCTCCAGCGGCAGACTACGGATTCCTCACCGTAAACCATAAAGATGGACTTCTCAATCTCGACGCCGTTTACTTCGAATGTCCATCGGGGGAATGGGTCGAGGCGGAAATATTTTAAGAATTTGTAGCCTTCGGGATGCACTTTTCCGGGATACTGGTTCGTCGAGATTTCGTAACGCTCGCCGTCGATAATCAGCGTCTCTTCAAATTTCGAAAGCAGAACCATCCGGCCCAGGGGCGGCCGCGTCGCGGCGACAAGCAATCCGTGATACCGGCGTGTATTCGCGCCCGAAACGCTCGATGACGCATAACCGCCGAGGCCGTTGGTTTCGAGCCATTCGCGTACTGAAGAGCTTTCGAACTGGCCGCAAACTTCAATGTCTAATTCAATCATTCAAACCTCATCACCGGAAGAAATTAAGCGCAAAGCCCGCAAAGCGATGCACAAGCCCGCGCGTAAGCTAGGGCGATACGTTCAAGTCGCGTGTTTCGCCCTTGCTTACGCGCAGGCTTGTGTATTGCTTTGCGTTGAAATTCTTTCATCTTCATTCCCCGCTTTGCTGAAGCAGCTTGGCGACGAGCCCGGTCCATCCGGTTTGATGACTTGCGCCAGCGCCGGAGCCGTTGTCGCCGTGGAAGTATTCATAAAATAGAACGTGATCGCGGAAATGCGGATCACTGCGGAATTTCTCCGACTCGCCAAAAACCGGACGATGACCTGCGGCGTCGTTTAGGAAAATATGAGACAGCCGCCGCGACAATTCCTGTGAAACCTCCCACAGATTCATCATGTTGCCGGAACCCGTCGGGCATTCGATCTTAAAATCGTCGCCGTAGTAATGATGAAATTTTTGAAGCGATTCGATCAGCAGATAATTGACGGGAAACCAGATTGGCCCCCGCCAATTCGAGTTGCCGCCAAAAAGACCGCTTGACGATTCTCCCGGTTCGTAATCGACGCGATGCTCGCGGCCATCCACTTCCAAAATATAGGGGCAGTCTTTGTGAAACCGTGAAACGGCGCGAATGCCGTATGGCGACAGGAATTCTTCCTCGTCGAGCATTATTTTCAGAACGCGTTCGAGCCGGTCGCGGTAGGCGATTGCCAATAGGCGACGCTCGCCCATGCCGGGTTTACGCAGGCAATTTATATGTCCGGTAAGGTCTGGCCGGTTGTCGATAAACCATTGCAGACGGCGTTTAAAAGCTGGAAGTGCGTCCAAAACATCCGGCTCGATGGTCGCAACCGCAAACAGCGGAATCAGCCCGACCATCGAGCGTACTTTTAGCGGCATGCTGTAACCGGCACCTGGCAAATGCAGCACGTCGTAGTAAAAACCGTCGGCCTCGTCCCACAACGAAATATCCTCGTCGCCGATCTTGTTCATCGCGTCTGAAATAAAAAGGAAATGCTCCCAAAATTTACTGGCGACATCCTCGTAACACTCATCGACCGTCGACAGTTCGAGGGCGATCGCGAGCATATTCAGACAGTACATCGCCATCCAGCTTGTGCCGTCAGACTGGGCCAGACGGCCGCCCGTCGGCAGCGGCTGCGAGCGGTCAAAGACGCCGATGTTGTCGAGACCCAGAAATCCGCCTTCAAAAACATTCTTGCCCTCGGCGTCTTTTCGGTTTACCCACCACGTGAAATTCAGTAGCAGCTTCTGGAATATCCGGGCCAGGAATTTCCTGTCGCCATCGCCGCCCCGTTTCTTTTTGTCTATTTGATAAACACGAAACGCGGCCCAGGCATGAACCGGAGGATTGACATCGCCAAACGCCCACTCGTATGCCGGAATCTGGCCGTTCGGGTGCATGTACCACTCGCGGAGGATTAATATCAGCTGTTCTTTGGCAAATTCGCCATCGACCATGGCGAGCGGGATGCAGTGAAACGCCAGGTCCCAGGCCGCGTACCAGGGGTATTCCCATTTATCCGGCATCGAGATAATGTCGGAATTAAAAAGATGGCCCCAGTCGCGGTTCCGGCCACGGATGCGCTCGGCAGGCGGCGTTGGCATAGCCGGATCGCCGGCCACCCAATCGCGTATCACGTAGTGATAATACTGCTTCGACCACAACATCCCCGCAAATGCCTGACGCTGAACGGCCTTCGCGTCGTCCGACAGCTCGCCTTGCGCTAACACCGCGTAAAATTCGTCGGCTTCGCTAATTCGCGCGGCAAAGATCGAATCAAAATCGGCGAACGCATAGTCGCTTTTTCCGCTTTTCTTGGCGTCCTCTGCGTCGTCGCGTGAAAATTCCTGATCGCTCAGCCGCATCCGCAGAGTGACTTCCGATTTACCGGGAACGGCGACGCGATAATTTCCCGCCGCCTTCGTACCCGTTTCCGCAGGATTGACAGCGTGTGTTTTGCCGTTGACGACATAATCGTTGATGCCGTCTTTAACGAAGGGCGTCCGATTATCTCCACCGAACACACGCTCGTTATTAGTCTCGTTCTCGGTAAAAAGCAGCTCTGGCGAGCCATCAAAATACAGGAAGCGTTTATTGAGCGTTTGGTGGTCGATCTCGATCGCGTTCGATCCCGAGCGATAGATCGACCCTTCAGCGTCTTTGCCGTCCCACGTCCAGGTGTTTCGAAACCAGACCGTCGGGAGCACATTTATCATCGCTTCGTCATCGGCGCGATTGGCGACTGTGATTTTGATCAGAATGTCATCGATATCGCCCTTTGCGTATTCGATGAATACGTCAAAATACTTGTCCTCTTCAAAAATGCCGGTGTCCATCAACTCGAACTCGCGTTCGCGTTTGCTCCGGCGTCGGTTTTCGTCTAACAGCGCTCCGTAGGGAAAGGCTGCTTGCGGATACTTGTACAAGTACTTCATGTACGAGTGTGTCGGCGTCGAATCGAGGTAGTAATATATTTCTTTCACGTCTTCGCCATGATTGCCCTCGTTGCCAGTCAGTCCAAAAAGCCTCTCTTTGAGAATTCCGTCGTTGCCGTTCCACAAAGCTATGGAAAAACAGATATTCTGCTGGCGGTTGCTGATACCCGCCAATCCGTCTTCGTTCCAACGATATGCGCGTGATCGCGCATGATCGTGCGAAAAATACTCCCACGCCGAACCATGCGGCGAATAGTCTTCGCGAACCGTCCCCCAAGCACGCTCGCTGAGATATGGCCCCCACTTTTTCCAATGTCGAGTGCGTTCGTTAGATTCGGCCAGGCGTTTTTCTTCCGCTTTCATAATGTAAAATCCTCGACTGGAGGGAAAGCAGGATGCCTGCCCTCCAGTCCGTTACAAAGCCCGGTTTCTCAGTATTTTAACGAAAGACCCGGATCGCAATTCGTCGAGCGTTATGCTCGTCCGGTCGAGTGCCTCTTGTTCTGTCACGGCCCCGCAGTTTATGGCCCGCAGAAAATAATTGAGCAGACCCTGACCGGTCGCGGCATCGTCAAACACATCGCCGACGAGCGTTGCCTGAGCCGCCTTTTCGACAAAGTTTCGCAGACGTTCCGACGCGGCGTCGAGGCCTTCGAGAAAAAATGTGAAGACTGCGGCATAACGCGTCGGCAACTGTGCCGGATGTAAATCCCAGCCCTGGTAAAATGCATTGGCGAGCGAATGGCGGCAGTGATCGTAATGCAGTTTCCACGCCCGGTGGACAACCCTCCGATTCTCGGCGATCTGCTCGGCGGTCAAATTTTCGCCGCGATGAGGAGCGACGGGCATAATGTTCGTCGCGCCGTCCGACAGCCAAACGCCCGTACCGCCAAACGAGACCTGCATCATGTGGCGGGCAAAATCACATGCGGGATGGAGCATGTCCTGATACGCGGCGGTGATAGAGCAACTGGCGGTGTAATCGTACGTTCCAAAATGCGCGGCGGTACATCGTCCGCGAGCCGCTTCGAGCATCTGCGGCATCCCGATCTCGCCATTGGAAGCGATGATCGACTGCGTCGTCTCGATCATCATCTCCATTTTCAAAGATCCGGTCGCAACTCCGAGTCTTGGTTCGATATCATCAAAAATATCGGCGAGCGCCGCGACCTGTTCGGGCGTGACGATCTTTGGCAGTGTCACGACGAAATTATCCGGCATCTTAGCTCCCGAAGCCGCGACAAGCGTCGTCAGAAACAAGTCCAGTGTACGAATGCTCCGCGCGTGAAGCTCCTCGCTAAAGGTCTTGATACGAATCCCGATAAACGGTGACAGCGTACCCGCCGCCATTCCTTTCGCCACTTCCTGTGCCGCAGACATCGCATGGCCGTCCTCTTCGGCGTCGGCCCGCGTTCCATAGCCATCCTCAAAATCAATCCGGAAATCCTCGACCGCCTCGCGTACGATCTTTTCACCGACACGGGCGAAGATCGTATCGGCCAGATTCGCCGGCAGATCGAGAGCTCTGGAAAAAGCCGCAGCATCAGGTGCAAACGCCTCGAACGACCGAACCGCAAACTGCCCGAGCCTAATCGCCGTATCCGACTTAAAAAGATGAGCTCCGCCGTAAACCGTGTGCACAGGCTGCCGCCGGCCCGATTCCCCCGGATAGCGTTCGGCAAAGCCGGCCATGGAGGAGAGCAATCGTTTCGTAATATTCTGAAAGGACTCCTCGGAAAGCGTTGTATTCATATGACGTAAAAATCGTACGACAGACTGCCGAGTTTGTCGATCAAGTTGAGGTTCAATTCAACTTGACCTACTACCAATCGTGCTAAACAGGCTCGGCAGCCTATTTCCACGTTTCTACCGGCTCAATCTAGCCTCGATCAACCCGTGCGGCTCGTCTGTCGGAACGAAGATGCGATTATCATTTTCGAGGCCAAATTTTGAAATATCTACCGACAGGCAATGAATATTTGGCAGCGAAAAAGCGATCTCATCCACTGAGGTGAATTTATCCAATATTGCCTCGCCAATTGCATAAAGCGTGTGTTGGACCGAAAGGCTGTCGTGATCGGCAAAGACCTGAAGAATCGTACGCCGAATCGCGTGAAACACCTCATCCGTAGCGGCCCCGGCGTTCGCGTAACGCCAGGTCGCTTTGATCGCTGTTGACAAAATGCGGTCGGTCGTCTCCGGGAGCGACGTAAATGGGTCCTTAATAAACCCGGAAAATCCTGAACCGGTTGTTTTCAGGACGATCAAGTCCTCGACGCCTGATTCAACAATTACGCATTCGCGTGACGCCGTGATGTTCGCCGTCCGTTTCTCATCGCTTCCTTTTACAAACGAATGCGGATGGCCTCGGCCGTCAAATTTCATCCGCTTCCAGAGCGTTTCAAAGATATCTATGCTAACCCGTGAGACCTGGCTGTTATTCGTCAGAAAATGCGCGGCGAGACGCCGGCCAAACGCTTCAACCTGTTCGATCTCTTCCGTCTGTCCGGCCAGTGCATAGACCGTATTTTTCATCGTATCGGTCGGCAAGCACAGGCTGTTATCACCGGCGGTATGAATAGAGTCGAAATCTCCTTCCAGAGAGATATTTACGGTGAGATTCTGAAGCTCGTGACGAGCGCCGTCGCGGGCGACCTTCATCAGACGCACTCTCGACTTGCCATAATTATCATGGACGATCTTTATTGACATATCTAGTGTAGTGATTCTAACGCTTCCTTACAATGATCAATTTAGTTGGCATTCGGTGTCGGATTTTGAATCTCCGGAATAACTGATAGCTGATAGCTGATAGCCCAAATCGCTTTCCTGAATTATCAGTTCAGCACCATTGGTTCCATTCAAGTTGAATGAAACGCGACTTGATCGACAGACTCGGCAGTCTGTCGTACCAGCGGGTAAACCTCTCAGCTTCCGCGATAGGTCGAGTACCCGAACGGGCTCAGCAGCAGCGGCACGTGATAGTGCTGCTGGGCGTCCTTAATGACAAAGCTGATCGTAATCTGAGGGAAAAAGCTGTCGATATTTCGGAGCATGAAATACGTTCCCGTTTCAAAGATCAGGCGGTAATGTCCGGGTAAAAAGGCGTCACGCTCCGGCACGAGGCCGTTGACCCTGCCGTCGATATCGGTAATGCCTTCGCCGACCATTTGCCAACCGGTCGTATGGGTTTTGCGTTCCAGCACAACCGGAATTCCGGCACCGGGACGCCCGACGGTTGTGTCAAGGACATGTGTCGTGATCGCTCTCATCTCTCTAACAGTTTATTTAGCCTTATCGCGGTGATTTTTCGCTGCTCATCAGCCGCGATTCGCATTTCCGTTTGCTTTGAATTGCCGAGACGCGCCTGGGCTATCGCGAGCATCTCATCAGCGGATTTTCCCGTCGCACAAACGATAAATATAAACCCGAATTTCTCTTCATACAAGCGGTTAGCTTCGGTCAACTTATCGAGAACATTTGCCGCCGCCGAATCGACTTGCGATTGTTCGCCTTCTGACCACACGGCCGATCTGGCCTGCTGCTTCTTTGCGGCCTGTTTTGAGCCGATCTTCGGGTGAGCGGCGAACGCTTCCAAATGATCGGCGGACGTCAGCGACCACCAAATCCTGTCGGCGGATTCGAAAAGATTCTCAAGCATTGCAAATGGCCGCCCGGCGGTCATCCCCCGGGCCCACTCGCGCGAACCGCAACACTCGCAGAAAACCGATTCGGCCTCCACGGGCGGCAATCCATTTAGCCACGCCAGGTTTTTGTAAACTTGAACACTTTGCAAATCGTAATTATTCTACCGCAAAAAGG
>JANPCJ010000350.1:0-2626 GCA_031430895.1 Chloracidobacterium sp.
CGCGACGAATTTTGCCCTTGTTGATGAACGTCGTAAACGATCTGCGGGAACCACTCTTGCCAAAACAGTTTCGTTATCGCCTGCGTCTCGACCAGATTGAGCATAAACCAGTCGCGATTATTATCGTGACCGGCGTAATGATGATAAAGCTCGGGCGGCGAAGTGCCTTCGCTTTTGGTGCCGAGCGTCTTGCGATACCAGTCGGCAACGATGTCGACGCCGTCGGGGTTTGACGACGGGATCAGTAAGAGAATGGTGTTGTCGAGTATCTCTTTTGTCTCGGCATCGCTTGCGGTTGCCAAATCGTAGGCCAGATTCATCGACATTTGCGAAGCGACGATCTCGGTCGAATGGATCGAGCATGAGATCGATACGATGGTCTTGCCGTTTTTGATAAGATCGGCTAGGTCCGATTCATTTTTAATGGTTCGAGGGTCGGCTAGTCGCGCGGATATCTGACGATATTTGTCGAGATTCTTTATGTTGCCCGGCGATGAAATAAAGGCGACGATCAGCGGTTTGCCGTTTGTCGTTTTTCCAATTTCCCTGACCGCGATCTTGTTGCTTGCTTTATCGAGCTTTGCGAAATATTCCGTTATCTGCCGCCAATCGGCGATGGTTTTGTCATCCGTCGGGTTAAAGCCGAGTACCGATTTCGGGCTTGGAACTTGGGCTAAGATCGAGAGCGAGAGAAGTAAAACTAAACCGCAGAGACGCAGAGACGCTGAGAAATCCGATAAGTTTTCCATGCACCCGAATTTACGCAAACAGCTTAAAATGTTCATAATCTTGGTATTCTTATCTCTTCGTCTCTGCGGTGATAATCTATGACAGACATCACAACCGACCCCATCGCGAGCAACCAGAAATTGACGTTTCCTGTCCAGAAGTCTAGCAAATCAAGGCTGGCGGGAAAACTTCGCTACTGGTGGTGCTGGCTTATCGCCGGTTCGCTACTGTTGATCGTGGCGACGCCGGCTTTGATTTTTTTGTGGTCGATCGGACGCCGGATGTGGCTTTACCCGCTGGCCCAGTGGGGTGCGAAGACGTGGCTGCGGGCCTGCGGCGCAACCGTCAAAGTTTCCGGCCTCGAAAATCTGGAGGAAAACCGATCCTACGTTTTCATATCAAATCATCGCTCGTATCTGGACACGGCAACGCTTTTCTTCTATGCGGGGCGCAAAATGGGTCTGGTCGCGAAGAAAGAACTGCTGAAAGCTCCCGTTTTCGGCCAGGGACTGAGCTTTGTCAATATCATTGCAATCGACCGGACGAATCCCGAACGCGCACTCGCGTCGATGAAAAAGGCCCGCGATGTCATGGCCGACGGCTATTCCTTCGGTGTCTTTGTCGAGGGCACACGGGCGATGCCCGGCGAACTCCTGCCATTCAAGAAAGGTGCCTTTCACCTGGCCTTGCAAACCGGCTCGGCGATCATCCCAGTGGCAATCAAAAACACGGATTGGATGATGGGAAAGAGAACGGGCGTCGCCTATGCGGGCGAGATTGAGATGGTTCTGCTGCCGCAAATAGAAACAACCCGACTGAATGCCGACGATGCTCTCATGGACCTGCTGCGGAAGACGAGGGAGGCGATAGCGGGGGAACTGGGTCAGACGCCGAGAGGGTGAGACGGGGCGACGCAGAGATTCACATCTTTATCGCCGCGTCACTGCGTCTCGCCGTCTCCGCGTCACGCTCACGGTTTCTTCGGTGTCGGCGTAGGTGTAGGCGTCGGCTCGTCATCGTCGAGTATCCGAACCTCGCTACGGCCGACGGAGTAATCGGAGTATTTTACGCGCAATTTTATTTTCATTACGTTGCCGTCGTCAAAAACGAGTTCGTCATCGGAACGGGCATCTGATGGAAACCAATGTTTGCCGTCAACCTGCTGGCGGGTCGTCTCGACTATTGGAAATTTGTTTTTCTTTGTCTCAGGCACGCCTTTGCCCTTCGATTTCACGATCATCAGATCGTCAACATCAACCCAAATACGGCCGGTGAAAAGCCGCAGCTTCGATTTATTCGGATCGGGAATCACCTTTGGTGTGACATCGAAAACATAGAGATTCAGTTCATCGATACGCTCGACTCCAATATACGCAAAATTGTATTGCCCGATCAATTTCGGCTCGAGGGCGAACGGACTGACGCCGCCGAGGTCTTCGAGATCTTCGACCGTGACGGTGCCCGGGGCAACGGACGCGACAGGCGCAAACAAAATCTTTTCAAACCGCTCGCCTTCAACATTGAATGTCATATACGAATCGCGCCGAAAAGTCCCGGCAATCTGCCCGCCGAGACCTATCACGTGGAACGTGGCATAGCGCTTAAAGGCGTAACTAGTCAATGCAATCCGAAAATCGCTCTCGTTCGCCGTAAATTTCTTGATTATCCGTTCAATTTCGGCGGGGTTCAGGTCCCTTTTTACTTCGCCGGCCGATTGAGCGGACAACGCGGCGGCCGAAAAACAAAGCAGCAACAGAATCAGCAGCGATCTTCTCAAAACAAACTTATCTTTCATCACGGAAAATAGATGCGTAGATTGTGCGAAAAGTTGACTCAAGGTTGTGTTCCGCCAAATCGAATTGCGGCGATGAAATCTAAATAGTCACACTTAGGACAG
>JANPCJ010000351.1:0-3948 GCA_031430895.1 Chloracidobacterium sp.
ACGGCTTCTCCTCTGTCCCGTCCCGTAAACACTTTTGCATTTTTCGCTCTAAACGATTCAAGGTTGATTGTATTCGCTTCGGTTTTCATATTGTAAAATCCTCCTCGTCAAAAACTATTCTCGCACTTATGATCGTTCCGGGGAAATAGTTATCAACAAAACGTACATTTGCCTTGTCGGGTTTTTCTTCGATGTCACCGTTCGCGTTAAACGTCATAACCTTTAATTTTTCTTGCCCGACGTCTCTATTGACAATTCCATATTTACCATCAAAAGTGATATTGGTTTTGCCCGATAATATCGTCATTCGAGATTCTCCGTCAATGAAATTTTGTTCACCGTTGAGGTTAAAGAAACTGTCAATGAACTGGATAGAGCCGTGGCCCCGTTTCGCATCTGCAACCGAAGTAATTCCTTCCTGCAAAGCGTACAGTGTCCAGAGCGTTTCTTCTTGAAATTCTTGTACCGAAAAAAAGTTCTTCTCGGTGTATCGATTGGAGAGTTGCTTCATCTTCTCGACAATCGGCTTGTTGGGACATTTCGGATCGTTAAATTTTTCATAGATCGTACGCCCGAAGTTCATTATCACCAGCCGAAATAAACCCGAGTGTTTACCATCGTTCTCATAGTCCTGAAAGTATCCAATTGAAAAACGATGCTTGGTCGTTGCGTGCTCTTCGGCATTAATTAAGACCTCACCAATAATCACACATAAGGCTTCACGCTTTTCCGACGTCAGTGTCTTATTCATTTTCTTCAAAGAATCGATTACATAGTCGGCCAACGTCGTCGTATCAATATCTTTTTGTTCACTTGCTTTCGCGCTACTAGATTTCCCAGCCCGGTTGTGAACGCATAGGGGATAGGGGATTATGTCGGAGAAATGTATTTGCTTGTTCTGATGGATAGCAAATCCTCCCACCGAATAAAGGATCTTCTTTACAAATTCTGGAGTCGTGCTTGGCTGAAATATATCGACACTCTGTTTTGTTATTCCAACCTTTTTTTCCACCCTTGGATGCGAGAAACATCTTTCGTAGAAGGCAAATATATCCTTTAGTATTACGTCTAAGAAAACTTGGGCTCCAATGTCCAATTTCGTGCATGAATGGTAGTTCAGGGTAAGAATTTTAAATCTTTCGCAGAGGAGAGATACGACGACATTTCGAATGAAACCGTAGCTCTCCTTTGGATTGTCTATCAAAGAAAAAACGGCGGGAACGTCGAATGTATTTCCACCCTTTCGATGCCGCACCCTAATCTTGTCGAAATCTATATAAAAATCTGACTTCTTTGAGCTTGTGATAAAGGAAATATTTGGCGGAAGCCATTTTTTAAGAATGTTAGGATAAGTGAATTCGCCAAATTCGTCTAAATACCGCTGAAGGTCATTCAGCAACCCCATTCTCCGGAACTTCGCGAGACGGGTTTTTTCTATATGAGCACTGCGTCGTTCGGCTTTGGCCTTTTCCTTGCCCCGCCACGTCCGTTCGGCCCGCTTTGTCGTAATGTTGAGAGGCTCAGTCGACAATTTCACAGTTCATTTTCTCCGTTCTTACGAATCTTGCTTACCTGCTCAATATAAAGAAACTTAAAACATTTGTATATATCGTCAACATACGTAGTCGCTACATTCGAATCCCCCTGTAATGTAAACGCTGCCTAAACGCCAATCGAGTAAGTCAACAAAAATCAACGAAATGCCGATAAATACTAGCTTTCGGCGTTTATTTTGATTTTTTGCAGAGAGTATTTAGATTTTGCAGACTATATTTTATTTCTCGCAGGGTGTAGAATGCGTGTGTAACAAATCCAAACGATCTCACATTAAACAAAACAGGAGCGAAACTAATGATAATCAACACTTATGACAAGCTCGTTGCCGTGCTGACGGCGATGGTGGGCAATATTGTGACGTATCAGACGCAGGTTGGAGCGACGGCGGCGGATATTACGTTTATAAATCAGGCTTTGCAGAACCTGGTGTATATGCGGTCCTACTGCGAGCAGGTGGATGTTTCCAAAAAGGGCGTGTTTCAGATGAAGGACACGGCTTTTAGGGGCGATGTGGACGAGGTGATCGGGCCGTTTCCGGGGTTTGGGGCGGGCGCGTCGCCATTTCCGCTCCTGGCCGGCTATCTGGAACTCACGAATATTCTTATTCGCCGGTTTAAGCTCGGCCCCGGTTACATCCACGACATCGGCGTCGCTCTCGGATTTGAATCGAGCGAACCGAACGCGCCTCTCAATCCCGCCACGGTCAAACCGACGGTCGAGGCGTCCCCGGCCCAGACCGGTTATTTGGTGTCATTTGTCGTCGCAAATCGCGCCGATTCCGATCAATGGGAAGTTCAGGCGTCGCCGGCGTCGGCGTCGAACTGGACCGCCGTAAAAACCGCCACCAGCAAATCCACCAATGTCACGTTCACGCCCACAACACCCGGACAACCAAAGCAGTTCATGATCCGAATCCAGTTGCTCAAAAACAATGAGAACTACGGCCAGCTCTCGGATGTCGTCTATGTGACCATAAATCCGTGAGTTTTCTGAGTTGCCATTAGCATTAGCTGGTGGCAGGCTGTGGCCAGGGATTGCGGCTTCGGCCGAATTGGAAACTTCAAAATTCCTTCGGGCTTTAGCCACATATCGGGCTAAAGCCCGGAATTTTTTGTGCCCATGTTTGAGGCTGTCTGAAAAGGAAAATTCGGGAAGATCCTGTTAGTTCTTTTCGTGTTTTCCGTGTATTTCGTGGTTGATTTTTCTGAAATTACCACGGAACACACGGAAAAAGCACGGAACAAGAGATGAAAGACCCCTTTTCGACATCCTCCAATTCATCGGTAAATCTTTCACGGTCAATCCTCGGCGAACTCTGCGTCCTTCTCTCCGGGCGCTCTCCAAATTTAGATTGCACCGCTTGCTTCGTGTTGGTTGATTTAGGGCATCATCGTTTATGATTATTGTGTTGGTCGAACGAAGAAAATGCTTAGATTTTTTAACACTCTGTCGCGTCAGATCGAGGAATTTCATCCATTGGAAGAAGGCAAGGTCCAGATGTACATCTGCGGGCCGACGGTTTGGAATTTTGCCCACATCGGCAATTTTCGCACGTTTGTCTTTGGCGACGTGCTCCGCCGCTATCTGAAATTCAAAGGCTATGAGGTGACGCACGTGTTTAATCTCACGGATGTCGATGACCGGATAATCAATGAGGCGAACGCACGAAATATCTCCATCGACGAATTTACCGCCCCGTGGATTCAGTATTTCTGGGAAGATTTTGACGCCCTCGGCAACGAACGGCCCGAGGTGGCGCCGCGGGCGACGCACCACGTCGCTGAGATGATCGAGATTATCTCGAAGCTACTCGAGAACGGACACGCATACGAATCAGAAGGCTCGATCTACTACCGGATCACCGCGTTTCCCGAATACGGCAAGCTGTCTAAGATCAACTTTTCCGGCAACCGCGAAGGCGGCAGTGAGCGGATCGACACCGACAAATACGACAAAGAGGACGCCCGCGATTTCGCGTTATGGAAACTGGTCGGCGACGACGAGCAGCCGGGCTGGGACGCGCCGTTCGGCCGCGGCCGTCCGGGATGGCATATCGAGTGTTCGGCGATGGCGATGAAATATCTCGGCGAAACATTTGACCTCCACGCCGGCGGCCAGGACCTGCAATTCCCGCATCATGAAAACGAGATTGCCCAAAGCGAAGGAGCGACCGGTAAATTATTCGCAAAATACTGGCTGCACAGCGAATTCCTCAAGATCGACGATGTTACGATGTCGAAATCCAAAGGAAATTTCTTTACCTTTCGTGATCTGCGCGAACAAGGCTATTCGTCGCTCGCCATCAGGTATTTGCTGCTTTCAGTTCCCTATCGGAAGCAGTTAAATTTTACCTTCGAAGGTTTGCAGGGCGCCGAAAGCACAGTCGAACGG
>JANPCJ010000352.1:0-26540 GCA_031430895.1 Chloracidobacterium sp.
ATGAGTGCCACTGATGCACTTGCTATTTAACATATAAAACATAACACATCATTTTTTTTTATGCAACACTTAGTTTCTTACTTGCAACAAATAAATCTATCTGATACGATGTTTCACAGTTGCAACGCTCTACGCGAACGCTGCATCTCTTGATAACCAAAACTGAGTCGCGTGTTTTTTCAGAAAAACACGCCGCGAACAGAAAAAGTCACTGGTAGTTTTGAGTCCCGCCTTCAGGCGGCCTCCATAAGAAAGCCGTCTAAGGCGGAACTCAAAACGGTGACGATTTAGAAACACATAAGGAGAAATAAAAATGAAACGCAATACGATAAACGAAACGCAGGAGATCAAAACGGCCGAATTGTTTGATATCAATGAAACGGCGAGCAATGTACTGAATTTTTCGACGACGCTTCGAGAACTTCGCAAGACGGTCGATCCAAATCTCATCCGTCAACGAGCGGGACGCCGCGACCGCAACGGCAATATTCATATGGTCGAGTACGTCGAATGGCACACCGTCGCCGACATTCTCGACCAACATGCTCCAAACTGGGGTCACACTGTAAAGGACATTCGCCCGATCGGCGACATCGTCACCGTTACGGTCGCGATCACGATCGACGGCGTCACCCGTGAAGGCGTCGGAACCGGGAAAACGGGGAGCGAGACCGGTATCAAAAAAGCCGAGCACGACGCGCTGAAACGCGCGGCCGTAAAATTTGGCATCGCCCGCGAGCTTTATAAACGCGGGTTCGATCTAATCGATCAGGACGAAAATGTTCCCCCGAAGGAGCCACGTGCGTATGGCGATGCGATCGCTAAAAGCCTCGGCGATATGATAACGACGAAACAGCTCGGCATGATCCGTGCCATCGCACGTGACGGAAATATCGACGCCGAGATCGAATGCTCGCAAATGATGCACTGCGGCGTCGGCGAGCTGTCAAAACGTGCCGCGTCGGATCTGATAGATCATCTACAAAATCTACAGCGAAACGGAGCCGTCCCGATGCGCCGCGCCGGCTAACATACTCAGAGATAGTGAAAGCCTCGTTGCTAACTTGCATTATTTCTACGGAATTTTTGCTTCCTCACGGCAAAAACCCAATGCTCATTGCTTGCGTATAAACCCGCATTCGGACAAAATAGATTTCCAAATTCAACAAAGGAGCAAAACAATATGTCACAAGAAGCAAGTGAAATGGCCGGTTATGCGGGTCCGGCTCACGGAAGTTTTTGCTGGACGGAGATCGCGAGTACCGACGCGGCAAACTGTAAGGAATTTTACACGAACGTATTCGGCTGGCAGTTTCAGGACAGCAAGGCAACCGACGGAGCATTCGCCTACCACGAATTTTCGACCGGCGGCGATTATCCGGCCGGCGGTCTCTACGAGATCTCGCCCGAAATATGCGGCGAAGGCGAATTGCCGCCGCCGCACCTACTTACATATATAGCCGTCGACGACGTCGACGAAAACGCGAAGTTCGCCGTGGAACTCGGCGGGACGATAATCAAAGCACCGATGGACATTCCAAATACGGGCCGCATGGCGATCATTCAGGACCCGACCGGTGCAATGTTTGCGACATTCAAGATGGCAGGAGGGCAACATGGCTGAATTTAATATTCCAAAAGCCGGCGAACTATGCTGGCGTGAACTGAGAACGAAAAACCTGCCGGTGGCGATCGATTTCTATACGAAACTCTTTGGCTGGACATTCGAGCAGACAAAGACAAGCGAGATGGAATATAAAGAGATCATCTTAGATGGCACGGCGCAGGGCGGGTCGATGGGAATGGACGCTCCTGAATGGGGCGAACTGCCATCGCACTGGGCTAACTACATCGCCGTCGATAGCGCCGACGAAACCGCTGAGAAGATTACGGAAAATGGCGGAAGTGTACAGGTTCCGCCCTTCGACGCGCCCGGTGTTGGAAGAATGGCGATGGTAGCCGACCCTTCGGGAGCGAATTTCGCGATCATACAATTCGTTCAACCGTAACAAAAAGGGCGGAAACACGACCGGTAGGGTGTTCTTACAGGCTGCGAAGAACACACTCCCTACCGGTCGTGTCTCTGCCTCGTTCCGGTAAACGGCAGCGGATCGGGGACGATTGGGGCGGTGATCGTCCCGCTCATTGAATCGACGTCAACTTTGCCCGCAATTGTGAAATCGACCGGTTGTCCCTGCATGTCTGCTTTCGCGGTCGCGGACAATTTATTTCCGGAGACTTTGCCGTCCGCGATTTCGCCGTTTCCGAGCATTGTTTCGAGAACCCCGGACACGCTGTCTACGGTCTGTTCGAGCGTCAAGGAAACAGGCATCTGCTGGCCCTGAAAATCAATTACGAGTTTCCAGGTCCCTGCTACATCCGCCGCTTCATTCGTGTCTGCTCTTGCATATTTTGCCGCGTCCTGCTTGATCCCGTCCGTATCGAATATCTCAACCGTGTCCGCATAGTTGCTGGCCTGGGGCAAAACTTCTTCGGCGTCGCCGACGATCACAATTGCCATTTCCGAGGGCCGCAGATGTTTGATCGCGACGCGCTGAACGTCCTCTACCGTCACCGCATCTACGTTGTCGCGATACGTCTGCAAATAGTCTTCCGGCAGGCCGTACAGGTGTTGATTGACGATAAGATTTGTCAGGCCTTCCTGAGTTTCGGCACGCAGAGGGAAAACACCTGTTAGAAAGTTTTTTGCGTCGGCTAGTTCCTCGTCGCCCACTTTTTCATCGCGAATCCGATTAAGTTCGTAGAAAAATTCTTTTAGCGAGTCTCCGGTCACCGCCGTCCGAACCTCTGCGGTCGCCTCGAAATCACCGGCGAGCATTTTGGTACCGAGCCGCGTGTAGGCACCATATGTATAGCCCTTCTCCTCGCGAAGATTCATAAAGACGCGCGACGAAGCCCCTGCCCCAAGTACCTGATTCATCACGATCAATGGAAAGTAATCCGGGTCCACCCGCTTCACGGCAAGATTTGTCAGGACAATGTTCGCTTGAGCGGAGCCGGGACGGTCGACGATCGTGAGGGTTCTCGCGCCCGGCGCCGGGGGTAAACTGAATTCAATAGACTCGCTGTTTCCCCGCTGCCAATCGCCAAAAAGTTCGTTCATCTCGCCGATGAATTCGTCGCGTTTAACATCTCCGACTACGATAAACATCGCGTTGTTCGGAACAAAGGTACTCGCATGAAAAGTCGCCAAACTGTCACGGTCAAGCTTTTCGATGTCGGCTGCCGTTGGCGAAACCTTTGAATACGGATGCTTTCCGTAAACAAGTCGCGCGGCTTGCTCTCCCGCTAAAAATCCCGGCTGGGAACGCTGAAATTTTAGGTTTTCGATTGTATTGCGACGGTACAGATCTAGTTCATCTTCGGGAAATGTTGGCCGCAGAACAACCTCGGCCAACAGATGTAAAATCTCGGCGCTGTAGAGCGACAAACTCGATGCCGCGACAATCGTAAAATCGTCGGACGCGCTCGCGGAGATATTCGCCCCAAGACGCTCGATCTTTTCGGCAAGCTGAAGGCTCGTATAGTCGAGCGTTCCTTCGGTCAGCATCGACACCATGGCCGATGTTATACCGGTCCCGCCGTCGGGGTCGTTGACGTCGCCAGACTGTAACGCGAGCCGGTAGCTAACGAGAGGAATTCGCTCATTCTCAAAAATGATTACACGAAGACCGTTGTCAAGCGTCGTCTCAAACGGTTTTGGAACGTCGAACGAGACCGGCGCAAGCGGCTGAGGTGGATTTTTTCGTAATTCTGGTGTCATAAGAGATTTTCAACGCAAAGTAGCAAAGTCGCAAAGAAGGAGTGGATATAGAAGTACTAACAGATCGAGATTTTTCGTCCCTTTGCGGACTTTGCGTCTTAGCGACTTTGCGTTAATTTCTTTTCCTTCCCGACGGGTACAACATCGAGCAAGGCGCGATTTTCGGTATTTAAATACTTACCCACTGCATTGCGGATGTGGTCCGAGGTTACGGCAAGCAAATCGTCCAACTCGGTGTTTACGAGTGTTGGATCGCCGTCATATAGAGCAAATTCGGCTATCTGCTGGGCGCGGGACATCGATGACTGTCTCATACGGACGGCGTCGTTTACGAGTTGGTTCTCGATTTTCTCCATCTCCTCGGTCTTCGGGCCGTGGACCGCGAGATCGTGAATTTCCCGCATGATCGTTTCCCTGATCTTGCTCAGATCTTTTTCAGGTTTTGGTATCGCACCGACAAAAATGCTCGACGGGCCGCGGCGTTCGTCCGTAAAGCCGAAAAGCTGAATGACCGATTCTTCGCCTTTAACCAAATTTTGATAGAGCCGGGAACTGTCGCCGTCGTAAAGAATTTTTCCCGCGAGATAAAGGGCGTAGAATTCGGGCGAGCGTCTCGGCGGTATCTTCCAGCCAATCAAGAACGCCGGAAACGGTGCTAGTTTATCTTCCCATTCCTTGTATGTCGCGGCGACCTCTGTCGGTTCAGCCACGTCGAGCGACGGCGGCAGCGGTTGTGACGGGATGTCGCCAAAATACGTTTCGATCAGATCTTTCACCGTCTGAGTCTCGAATGCTCCGGATAAAACGATGACCGCATTGTTTGGTGCGTAATAGATCCTGAAAAATTCCTGAACGTCCTCGACAGTGGCGTCGTCGAGATGTTCCATCGAGCCGATCGTCGAGTGAGAATTGGCAAAATTCTTGTAGATCATCTCATTAATGAGATCAAAAATCTGGCCATACGGCTGATTGTCGTAACGCAAACGCTTTTCTTCCTTTACGGCCTCACGCTGGTTGTCGAGATTTTCTTGTGTGACGGCGAGCGACAGCATACGGTCGCTTTCGAGCCATAGAGCAAGCGGAAGCTGGTCCGCCGGGAGCGTTTCGTAATAGTTCGTCCGTTCGCTGGACGTGGTGCCGTTCATGGTGCCGCCGGCCTTCATGATGTGCTGAAAATGCCCCGCCTTCGGCACGTTTGCCGAACCCTGGAACATCATATGCTCAAACAAATGAGCAAATCCGGTGCGTCCCTCGCGCTCATTCCGCGAGCCGACGTCATAATAGACGGCAATTGAGACAACAGGTATTGAATTGTCGGCGTTTAGCACCACGCGAAGGCCGTTCGCAAGGCTGTATTCCTCGATTTCAATTGGCGGTAATTTGAATATTTCGGACATAGATTTTTAGGGTTCTGAGTCCCGCCTTTAGGCGGCTTCCTCGCGGTCGAAGAGGCCTAAAGGCGGAACTCTGAACTTCTAATCAAACCATTTTGACCACAAAAATGCAAAAACACGCCCTTTCTGGAAACTGGGGCGATTTCGATCTATAACACAGGTGAAACTAAAACTGTGATCGGTGGTTTCCGGGTGCCGCCAGAACCGCCGATCTTTTTTCTTTTAGTCAGATGAATTCCCCGTCGGGATGATTTCTGCCTTAGTCAACTGTTTCTTCTACAACCATGAGTCGAAAGAACCATATCGTCCGCCTTGTTTTATTAACTTCGATAACGATTGGCCATCTGAATGCTCAACCGGACGCAACGCTAAATCCGGCTGCGGATTTTAGCATCAAAAACGGGAGCACATTTTCCGCGTCGGGACGAGCTTCCAACGCGTGGTGGGGCGAAACCGATGAGCGACCGTCGCCGATCGCGGCTGACATTGGCGAGGCCGCCGCGATCATCGCGGAAAACTATGTTGGCGGTAGGGAGGAAAACCCTGCCGCGACAACACAATCGGCACTGACCGGTATGCTGCGTGTTCTCGACCCACACTCGAATTTCTACGGCCCTGTAGAATGGAGGGAACTGCTTGACGAGCAGCGAAGCGGATACACGGGAATCGGCGCGACAATAGCAAATTTTGAGACCGGCGGCGTGACGGACACGTTTATTCTCTCGACATTTCCCGGCTCGCCCGCCGCGAGATCGCAGCTTCGCTTTGGTGATCGCATCGTGGCGATCAATGGCGAGAAGATGGCCGACAAAAGCTCGGATTCTGTTCGCGACAAGATTCGCGGTCCGATTGGCACGACATTTCGGCTGACGGTCGAGCGCGCCGCCGGACTGCGGCTTGAAACCGTCGAAATTCGCCGCAACCGCGTCCCGCAGCCGTCGATACCTGACGCCTACATTTTACGTCCCGGCATCGGTTATATCGACCTTTCCGAAGGTTTCAACTACACAACATCAGATGAACTCGATGCGGCTCTGAGTGAGCTGAAACGCGGCGGCATGAAATCGCTCGTTCTCGATTTGCGCGGCAACGGCGGCGGAATTGTCGAGCAAGCCGTAAAAGTCGCCGAAAAATTTCTACCAGCCGGAACTAAAATTCTCACCCAACGCGGAAGAACACGCTTAGACAACCGCGTCTGGAAATCGGCAAACACTTCGCCGGAAACTATGCCGCTCGTCGTCCTGGTTAATGAAGAAACCGCCTCGGCGTCCGAAATTGTCGCCGGCGCCCTTCAGGACGAAGACCGGGCGATGATAGTAGGCGAAAAAACGTTTGGCAAAGGCCTGGTCCAGAGCGTAATCAATCTGCCCGGCGGTACGGGCCTGACGCTGACCACCGGCCGCTATCTCACACCATCCGGCCGCTCAATCCAGCGCGATTATTCAACCGGCGATCTCTACGATTACTTCAATCACAAAACCCCAGCCGCCGCCATCGACCAGCCCTTTTTTGAAGCCCGCACAAGCACCGACCGCAAAGTCTTCGGCGGCGACGGAATCCAGCCCGATGAACCGGTCAAAACGAACCGCATGACGCTTCTCCAGGCGTCGCTGGTCGACCCAATTTTCTTCTTTACACGTGAGGTGGTAAATCGGAGGATCGACGGCCAAGAAGTCTATCGCGTCGGCCCCCAGTCATTCGGAAAGAGGATTGACGGCCGTGATTTGCCGGTCTCGCAAAGTCTTCTCGATGAGTTCAATAAGTTCGCGCTAAAAAACGCTGGCGGCCGCTTCGGGCCTGAAACATTAGAGGACGCGGGACATTTCATCAGACTTCGACTCCGTTACAACTTGATCATGGCGTCGTTCGGACATGTGTCGGCAAATCAGGTACTCACCGAGGACGATCCGCAGGTTGCCGTGGCCTTTGAAACCATGCCCCGTGCTGCCCGGCTAGCCCAATCAGCCTCCAAAACCAGGCGACAAAATAAATAAAAAACCTGCCAAATCGAAACTTGGCAGGGTGTATATGCTAATTAAAGCAAAATCTAGAAACTGAGTTTGCCTGAAAATTGAATGCGTCTTGCAAAGCTGGTCACGGAATCCCGAATACGCCCAAAAAAGGCATTGTTCTGTGTCGCTGTAGGTAGCCCAAATGAAGCGGTATTTGAAAGGTTTTGAGCATCGACGCGGAGGTCAAACCCTACACGTTCCGTAAATCGGAATTTCTTTGATAGCGAGGCATCTGTGCGGAACTGACCCGGACTGATAAAAAAGTTTCGTCCGCTGTTGCCGAGTTCTCCGGGCAATGGCTGTGAGAATTTCGCTTCGGCCTCTAGGCTAAACCAATAGTTTGTTCCATTTCGCTCCACCAACTGGCCGAGATTGCGCGAACAGGAATTACAATTCGCAAAAGATTGATTTACGTTGCTAAACGTATTCAAGCCGGAGTAAACCGTAAAAGGCCGACCAGACGCGAGGTTAAATGTACCGGCAAGTTGCCAACCGCCAATAACAAAGTCTAAAGCTCTCGACATATCCGAACCAAATTTGCGACCGCGCCCAAAAGGCAGCTCATATACGTAGGTTGCCTGGACAACGTGCCGCCGGTCAAAATCCGACCACGCATAGTTTAGCTGTCGGTTGTTGATATCAAACGGCGTACTCGACGCTGATTGGTTATTAGCACGCGAAACGATAGTAAATGTCGGGTCAAAAGACCGGGTGTCCTTCGACTTCGAAAACGTATAACCGACCTGATACCCAAAACCGTTTTTCAGACGGCGTTTTAAGATAAATTCGAGACCGTTATACCTCGAGCGGTCCTCGCTGTCGAGGACATTAAGAGCACCGGAGAATTGTGGAAACCGTTGGAAAAAGAACGGATTGCCGATGGTTGTTGCGATCAATTGAGCCGTTCCGGATGTACGCTGTGAGACTGTGGCGGCCGCGTTCGCAACACTTCCGCCGGTATTATTCAATGCAAGCGTCGTCTGTATCGCCGTAATTCCACGGAAAGTTGTGGTACCGCTATTGTCCGCGACGTTGCCCGTAAACAATAAATTGATCAGGCATGAATTTGCGGTCGTATTGGTTCTGACGGTATTAAAGGCCTCGAGAAAATTCTCAGGGCAACGCGAATCTCTGGCCCGGATATTCACCTGATTCGAGTCGTAACCACCAAAAAGATGAACCCCCTTTTTGCCAATGTAGTTGATCTCCAAAACGCTGTTAAACCACAATTCTCTCTGGAACCCGGCAAACCATTGATGAACCTCGGGATACACCGTATTTGGATCGACAAGCGTAATCGCGGTTGTAGAAAATGCGGCGGGTTGTCTGAGTTGGTCCGGAGTCAGGGTCGGAGCCAGAGGAGGCAGCCCGTTGCGGAGAAGCCGATTTTCCAGGCCGATACCGCTTGCGTTTCCGGCAAAGGTGTTGCCGGGAGCGCTTTGAAAAATGCTGTTGGCAAAAACCTGGGAAGGAAAGCGGTCATAAGAAAGGCGGTAATTTGCCCTTATTGACGTTTTTCCAGACTTAAACGGGTCCCACGCAAACCCGACCGACGGCGAAATATTGTTGTAGTCATTTTTGAACAACTTGCCCTCTTCCCAACGAAGCGTATTGCTAGCGGGTGCCCCGATTGTAAACGGTTGGTTCGCCCTCAGAATAGGAAGATCCTTTGACGACGGGCTGAGTTTTATTTCGTATCTGGCACCGAGATCCAGAGTAAGATTCTGACGCAGGCGCCATGTATCCTGAAAGTAAAAGTCATATTCTGGATAATATGCGGTCCAGTTCCACCGGGTCCCGCCGGGTGCAAACGCGCTTGGGTTGGACGGACTGACAACGAACCCTTGAGTAAAGCTGCCAATCCGACCGATAAAATTATTTATTTGGGCCTGCAACAGGCTTCTGTCGGTAGAGAATATTCCCGGCGTACCGGCCGGTACGGCGGTCGTTCCGGCAATGGCCGCATTCGGCAGATTAAACCCGGTAAAACTACTCGAACCGGCAGCAAATCCGATCTGCGGCTCTATCTGGCCACCGGCGTTCGAGCGATCATCAAACTGGCGCCCAAACCGAAGATTCACGCCAAATTTAAGGGTGTGAGGCGAAAAGTCCATCGTCATATTATCAACGTATTGGATAGTTCTCGCACGGCGCGCATTGTAATTAAAATTAGTGAAAGCGTCGGTAATTGAGTTCAACACAAACGGGATCGCCACATTTGGAGTCTCGGTCGCAAAGCTAAATCCAAACGTGCTCACCCCAAAAATAAACTCGTTTGTAAATTTCGCGGTCGGCGACCATCGATAATTGATCGCGGTATTGCGTGGCGTTCTGTATGTGTTTACCAGATTTGGAAAACCGGGAAACGGCTGTAAACCCGTATTAACACTATCGCCGATGGTGTTTTGATCGCCGCGCGCATAACGAAAATATATATGGTTATTCGCATTGGCGTCGTAATCGATCCGCGTCACAAAATCGTACTGCTTCTCGGTTTGGGGAGCATTAAAATTAAATCCGGCGGTATTGAGCCCGTCGCCGCGTGTGAAATCATTCGGAAGCGGGTAGGAGTTTATGTAAGCCAAGATTAAAGGATCGGTCGTTATCGGTGATTGCGTACCGATTGTATAGGACTGGACGCATGGAGCATTGGTCGGCACGGCGCCGTTGCAAATCGGGTACACGGACGCCCCGGCAGCGGTAACAGAAGCGCCGAGCGGATTTGTCGTCGCTGAGACGGGCGAGCCAGCGGCCGCATTTCGCCCAGGAACTCCGTTTATGTTTCCAAACACGGATCGAAAAATCCCGTTCCGCGCTTCCTGTGTGTAAACGGTTCGTTGAGCAAGACGCGTTTCTACGGCGCTTAGTTTTTGGAGGTTAAAAAAGAAGAATGCTTTGTCTTTTAAGAGTTTAAACGGCGTTCCTTCACCGAATCCGAAGGTTGGTATGGGACCCCCAAGGGTGCCGCCGTATATGTGTTGAACAAACTGGCCTCGACGAACACCAAGCAAATTTCGCTCAAATTCATTCGCTAGAAATCGAGGCGTCTGGTAATAATCAAACAAATTGCCGTGAAACTGGTTCGTTCCCGATCTGGTTACGAAAGAAACGGTTGCACCGCTGCTACGCCCAAGTTCGGCCGTCGCATTGCTTGTGGTGATCTGAAACTCCTGAACCGAATCCGGATTTGGTCGTAATGGTGTAAAGTTTGAGCCGCCCGCCGTCGATTCGTTAATGTCGATGCCGTCGAGGGTAAAATTGAATGCTCGGTCACGTGAGCCGTTTACGTGTACACCGCCGCCCGCATTTGCACCGCTTACGACGCCGGGTTGATAGAGCAAAAGATCAAGCGGATTACGCCCCCTCAAACCAACGATTGGTAAGCTCTCCAGAGTTTTCTGATCGACAGTCGAACCGACATTGCCTGATGTGGAGGTCTGAACCTGCTCGGCCGTACTTTCTACGTTCACGACAGCCGAAACGGCCCCTACCTCGAGTGCGGCATTTATAGTTGCCGGCTGATTTGTCAGAACCGCATTATTCGCCGACACAAGTTTCTTGAATCCTTGCTTTTCTATTGTGACTGTATACGTGCCAGGTTGAATAAGGTCAAATAAGTAGGAACCGTCGTCACTCGTCTGCGTGGATAAAGTGGCTCCGGTGCCTTCGCGACTAATTGTCACGGTCGCACCCGAAACCGCAGCTCCCGATGCATCGTTTACAACTCCCGTAATACGCGAGGTAGTTCCCTGCGCAAAAGTTCCGACAGCGAAAATCGACGCAAACAAAAAAAGTACGAACGCTCTAAAGAACCGCTCTCTAATCATCTTTTTCCCTCCAAAGAAATGATCGTTATCAAAAAAACTGATGAATGTTTGTAAATCCTGTGGAATTTGTTATGCAATATACCACAGTTTTACAAAACTGTTAACTAAAACAGCCTTACATTTGCATTTTCTTAAACTTATTTTTTGAATTCGAGAATAACGCCCTTGGCGCCGACGGCCCAGCCGTATTTTTTGTCCATAAACAGGCCGTAGAGGCGTTCGCGGGTGTCGATTTCCTGGCGGGCCCAGGTTTTGCCTTTATCGTTCGAGCGGAGGATGTTTCCCGAGTAGCCGACGATCCAGCCATTCTTGTCATCGGCAAAATCGACGCGCATGAGGGTTTCTTTAAAACTCGCGGCCGGACGTTCCCATGTCAGGCCGCCATTTTCCGTTCGTAGAATCGTGCCTGATTTGCCGACGACATAGCCCTCGTCGTCATCGCGGAAATCGACATTATAGAGCGGCAGAGAAGTGCCGGATGATTGTTTTCTCCAAGTTCTCCCTTCGTCGGTCGTCGCGAGGATAACGCCGCCGTCGCCCACGATCCAACCATGCGAGTTGCCATTAAAGTCGAGATGAAAGAGTTCGGTTTTTGTTGGAACGGTCATCCTCTGCCACGTCTCGCCCTCGTCTTCGGTGCGCATCAGCAGCGAATCGACGACGACATCCTCATCCTTGACCCTGCGCAGCACGGAGCCGATCACGTAGCCGCGTTTCTTGTCTGAAAATCTGATACTTAGGAATTCCGGCGCCCCGGCGCCAAAGTCTCCCGAGCGAAAGATGCGTGTTTCCCGCCATGTCCGGCCCGCGTCGCGAGTGATAAATAGCTTTCGGCCCGCAACCAGATAACCATTGTCCTCGTTGCGAAAATAGATTTCGTTTATGTCCTCGGTGGCATTGAGAGGATACTTGCTCCACGTCCTCCCGCTGTCGGTGGTTGATGCGAGGTATCCATTGTCGCCCGCGATCCAACCGCGTTCCGACGACGTGAAATAGACCGCGACCAAATCGCCCTCGACGCCGGACTGTTTCACCGCCCATCCGCTCTGCCCGGACACGCCGAAAACGCAAATCAACATAACGAACGAACTGATGATGAATCTTCTCAATACATTGCTCCCAAAGCCAGAAGAGGCGGTCTGAAAAGTCTGCCGGCGTCCAAAATTTGTGTTTTTCAGTCGCTGTGCTCTGGCCGCGCGAAAAAATCGAGCAGGTCACCCTAGCGCAGTCGGGAAGGCGGGTTTACGCCCGCTCTTTCTCCTCTAACGGAAGAGCAGGGGTAAACCCGCATAGGCGCCAACTTAAGGCTGTAAAATGTTCACTCTAAATAACTTCCTGTCCCTGCAAGGGACACATTTAATAGCGTCGGGTGAAACCCGACGACGAGCAAACCCGACGAATACTCTCCCAGGGAGAAATGGCCGAAAAAGACGGCCATTCGTCCCTTACAGGGACGGATAGGCTGTCTGTTTTACAATCGTCGGGATGCTCCCGACGCTGTTAAATTGGTCCCTTTCAGGGACCCTAACGCCTCTTTTCGCATGAATTTACAGCCTTAAGTTGGCGCCTATGAGGTAAAACCGCCTTCCGGACTGTCCTTAAATTTCTCGAACTTTCCTACTACGAGTTGTGCGAATCACTCACATTTCAAACCGCCACCGACCGATTCTGAAAAATAAGGCGATCCTTGACCAATATAATAATATCTGAATGGCCAAAAATCACCTCGTCTGATGTTAATTTTAACTTTGCGGGTTTCCCCCAATGTTATTTTGTTATTCGATACACCTTACCCTTCCAGAGGAACACGACTTGTTCGCCGAGGGCAAGATACTGCACGACCTCGCGGTCGCTCTCGACAAGCTTGAAATACTCGTCGCTTGCAAATCTGATTGACACCTCGGGCAAACGCGAGGTTTCCCGGTATTCTGAATCGAACCAGACTCCGCTTTGATTGATAAAATTCTTATTGGCGACGAACTGGTTTTGCGTCGTGTTGCGGATAATTATCTGTTCCCTTTCGTCTTTGCTGTCATCCGCGGCGGCGCGTGAATTCATCTGCGCCGAGTTTTGCTGAACGCTCATCTTCACTGCATCCGAGCCGCTCTTTTCCGCCGCTTTCCGTGCCCCGGCACTGAGCATATCCACCCGCATCGCCGCCGGCGCATCGCGACTGATATTCGCGAGCGAACCGTCAGTCGCGAGATAGGATGTGTAGGGCGTCACAAGGCCGTATCGGGTGCCGAGATCGACAACCTCATCGCGAACTTCCTTCGTCTCGCCGTTCGAGCGAATCTGTTCGAGCAGCCAGCCCACTCGTCGGCTTGCCCAAAGACGTGGCAGAAAATTGTTATCGTCGTCGCGGAGCGGGAAATCGAGATCGTTATAAGTAAAGCTGCGCGATTCCCTGCCAGCCTTTCCCGTCAGCCGCACCGTAATGTTTTTGAGGTCGTTCGAATTTTTGTAACGCCCGATGATCGTCATCTGCATACCGCGAAACAGATCGGTCAGCTTTCGCGGATATGTATATTCAGTTTGAACGGAGCCGAAGTCGAGATCGAGATCAGCGAGCACCGGCGAGCTAACGCGAGAGAAGAAATTCGAAACCTTTAGCTCTAGATCTTCTTTAGGCTGGACATAGTCGGATATTCCCGAATTTTCCGATCCAATCTTGTCGAGCAGCGTCGTGTTGACGTCGTATCCAAAGCCAAACGGGAAAATGCGAATGTCGAGGTTCTTAGCGTTCTTGAGATTTGAAACTATGCGGTCGACATTTGTCTCGCCGACCGTTGGCAGACCGTCGGTCATGAAAACAAGCATCTTAGGACGGTCGCCGCTTTCGAATTGTTTTAGCGAGGCAATAAGGGAATCGTTAATGTTAGTTCCGCCGGTCGGTTGGAGTTTGGCGACAAACTCTTCACCCCGCTTCTTGCCTTCCGCGTTGGCGGCGATCAGGCCGCGTTCCATCAGATGTTCTTCTCCTGCAAAATTGATGATGTTAAATCTGTCGCCATCGCGTAAGGTGCGGACACCGAAAAGCATCGCTTTTCGCGCCTTCTCCATTTTGCCCTCCTCCGCCATCGAACCGCTTGTGTCGAGAACAAAGACGATATCTTTGTTGACCAGCTCTTTTTCAGAAATATTGTCTTTTGGCGACAACATCAACAGGAAATATCCATCTTTGCCCGGCTCGCGGTGAGTGACAAGAGACATTCCAAAATCATTATTCGATAGCCCGTAAAATAGCTGAAAATCGGTGTCATTGCTCTTAGTCTCGAATGAGATATTGGCCGCCGTCTCGCTCTTACGTTTGACGTCGATCGTGTGCGATGGCGAATAAATATTCCGTAGAGTCTCTCTCCCCACGATCTCGACCGTGCCCGAAACCGTCCCGAACTGCTGCTTAAACTGTCCCTGAATATTTTCGTTGAACTGAATCTGCTGTCGCCAAAGATTCCGTCCGGTCCCGAGCGGATATCGGTAGGCAACGGTTCCTGATTCAGCCTTTAGGACCTCGGTGTAGGTCAGCTCGAGTTTCTTGTCAGAATTGGGAGGTATCGGAAAGATCGACGCCTGAAACAAATTTTTGCCCGCGTACTCAAGCAAACCCGGATCGCGCTGACGCCGCACGATCTCGTCATAAATACGTCTGGCTTCTTCACGTGAACGGACCTCGCCGACGAGCTTTTTGCCATTTTCCCAAATCGCAAAATTCACAATCGACGCCGTTTCAGGGATGGGGAAAAAATACGTGCCTTCGAGCGTGTAGGAAGTGTCGTTGCGAAACACCTGCTCGACATGCGTCGTCGCCACTTGCCCGGTTATTTTCGTGTCAAGCTGTATTGATTTGACCGGCAAGGCGTTCGGCAGCGGTTGGGGAATCGGCCTCGGCCGACATGGACGAAAGTCGCAGATTATCGGTATGATGACGCCCTGCGCCCCAACCGAATAAGCAAAAAATAAACTCGAAAAAACAACACCGCAAACGGCGGCAAGTGATCTAAACGTCATAGATTTCTCCAAATTACTAATACCCCGCAGTCGAGCTACGCTTGTTTGACGTTTAAAGGAACGAATCAAGTTGCTTTTCTTGCAGACTGGAGATGCAAGCATCCTGCTTGCATACAGGGTGGAACGCGGGCTACCAGCCTGCGTGTTTTCAGAAATGCAGATATCGCCCTTCCGAATGGTTCCGAAAGGGACTTCTGTACGAAACAAGTCGGCTGGCACACTGCGTTCCGGCGTAGGTAAGCGGGGACGCTTGCCCTCCAATTAGTTTTCCGGCTGATCCTCTTTCAAAAACGAATCATCGATATCTTTTTCGAGCTTAAGTCTCAACTTTTCGACCATCTGCTCAGATTTTTGAAGGTTTAACTGAAGACTGGCTTTGTTTGTTTGAATGTCTACCAAAAGAGACTGTAGATTGTTCCTTTCGGCGGTGAGGCTCTTGCGGCGGGCTTCGCGAATCTCCTCGGGTCTTAAAGAACCGCCTAGCTGCAATGCGCGGTTAATCATTTCCGGACGAATATCAACATCGATCTGTTCGAGGCGAGAACTGATCGTATTTTCCTTTTCGATCATCTCAAAATGCTGCTTTCGCAAACTCTCAGAGCGCTGTTCGGCCCGCGTGAGAATATCGAGATTGAGCATTAACCGCTTCTGCTTCTCATCGTAATCGTTCTTTTTCCCCGTTCCTTCGAGCAACTTGATTCGGTCGCGAAGATCTTTTAGCTCCGCCGATCGGTCGGTCTCCGTTTGATCGGCCGGCTTTCCGTCCGGGCGCGTGACAATCGGAGCGTCGGATTGATCTATCGCACGGCTGATGATCTCAGCCCCGGACAACGTGGGCGGCGGCGTCGCGAGCGGTTTGGGACGGTTTCGCGAACCCTGGCCAATTGTAGACGAAACGCTTACCCCAAGTACGAGCAATGTCAAAAATACCAACCTCGAAGTTCTCATGTCCTACTTCCCCTTTTTCACCTTATCAGGAATAAAATCGCCCCGAAACAATTCGATGGCGTTCTTCGCAAGACCGACAAACGGAATTGCGTCTATTCCCGAATTCAACAATCCCTTGGCAACACCTTTTTTCCTAATGTCGCTGCCGACCAAAAAAAGCACAACGGCCGTTCCGCCAAACGGAATAGTCTTTGCAACCCTTTTCGCAACCTGCCATCCACCAGCTTGCAGCAGCTTTCGTTTTATGTCCGGTTTAACGTCTGTCATCAAAAATCAGTCTATATTCGCCTTAGTTCGATGACAAAAGCATCTGTTTCTTTGCACGAAAAACGAAACGCAAAGTTTCATTAAGTCAGACCCCCGGGTGTAAGCGGACGGAACGTAGGCGCGAGGTAAATTAGCCGCAGATAACTCAGATGACGCAGATAAAAATTTCTCTTTATCTGCGCCATTTGCATTAACCTCTTCGCCGGCTTGATCGACAGGCTCGGCAGCCTGTCGTACGTTATTGCCCGGGCAGGTACGCGGCAGGGATTGGGCGGTCGCCGGATGTGCCGAACTGGGCGCCGAAGAATGAGCTGTTGGCAGAGTTCGTGCGGTACCAGATGCCGTCCGACGGGCGGAATATCGAGACGTCGAACTTGCCGTCGCCATCGTAGTCGCCCGGCGTCGGGATGTCGGTCGAGGAGCCAAACTGCACGGCCCCATCGCCAAGCTGCGAACGCAGCATAAACCATGTCCCGTTTGACGGCCGATAAACGGCGATGTCCGTTTTGCCGTCGCCGTCATAGTCGCCCGGGACGACCAGGTCGGTCGCAATTCCGTAGGCGGCGGATGTAAAGCCCGCCGTCGACCGCATCAGATACCAAACACCGTTCGATGGCCGGTAAACCGCAATGTCTGTCTTGCCGTCGCCATCGTAGTCGCCCGGGACGGGTTTGTCGCCATTCGCCCCAAATTGCAGACCCGTAAAGCCCGCCGTACTCTGGCTGATATACCAAATGCCTTCCGCGGGACGGAACACGGCAAGATCGGTCCGCCCGTCGGCGTCATAATCGCCCTGAACCGGCAGATCGCTCCCGACGCCAAAATTGGCCTGCGTTATCCCCATCGTGCTTCGGTTCAAATACCAATTCCCGTCCGACGGACGGAAAACAGCCAGATCGGCCCGTCCATCGCCGTCATAGTCACCCGGTACCAGCTTATCGCCGCCGTTTCCCCAACCCGTGCCCCAAAACGCACCCGTCTGGCTCGCCTGCCGATACCAGTTGCCGTCGCCGGGTCTGAATACGGACAGATCGCTCTTACCATCACCGTCGAAATCAGCGGGCGGACGCGTAGTAGTCGCCGTCGGAATGGTCGAGCACACGCTAGGACCTTCAAAACTGAAAATCAGCGAAAATCGCCTCATACTGCCGACATCTATGTCGGCTATGTCACTGACATTCAAAATCCAGGTGCCGTTTGCGTTCTGGCCGTCGAAAGCAGAAAGCGCAGAATCCGGTGCAAAATTTCCACTCAAAAACTGGCCGCTAGTATTGCTCACGGTAGAAAGCGATGGAAAGCCACCGTCATCGTCGAGCAATGTCGAACAGATATTTTCTCGGGTGCCCCCGCGCTGATTCATGATCGTCACAGTCGTTCCGGCGGGAGAAGTCAGTTTGAATACGAGGTCTCCAAGGAATGTGTGATCCATCGCGGCATTGGCATTTCCCAACGACGCGGTGCACGGATCGATTGAGGCGAACCTAAAATCGAGATCCGTAATATTGCCCGTAACGCCACTGATCGGCAGCGTCAGATTAACGCCCGCCGGATTGTTGTCGGGAACCGCCACCGCAGGGCCGAGATAGGCTGCGGCCAGCGTTCCACCGCCTGAAACGGTGCCCGTTCGAAATGTTCGCGTCACCGTGCCAACATTGGTCGCTCCGTCCATAAGAGCAAACGTCAATGTTATATCGTGGCCGCAAACAACGTTTGGACTGACTGTGAAGGTAAAAAATCTCGATACTGGCCCTCCGTCCGTTAGTAATGTTCCATAGTTTTGGGGAGGGCCCGGATTAGTTACACCGCCTGTCGCAAGCAGAGTTGCCGTTACGGACCCAGCACCGGCGCTGCCGATATTCTGCAAAACCACCCTCACACTCAACGTCTCACCCGGATCGGGTGCACCGTTTGAAGGCGCGCCATTTTCAGACACTATGTTAAGAGCCGCGAGATTTAATACGGCCGTTGGCGTTTCGGTCAAGTTGTAGGCCACAAGTGCAAAATGCTGATCAGTTGCATCACCATTTCCGAGCACTCCATCTCCATTTAATGTGGTCGCCGATACCTGGACAGAAAATCCGGAACCTGCGGGAATGATGCCGGCCGGAAGCCAAACATTTTCCACATTGTTTCTAACATCAGATATTCCGCCCGTGGTTGAAACTCCGTTGGCAAACACATTTCCCAAGTAGGTCACACCGCCAACAGTTACTCGCAGATCAAGATTGTTCACCAGGGCAGGATCGGCGGATCCCGGCGGGTCGCTCCAAACTAGGGTCACACGAATGGGCTTCGACGAATCGGCCACGGTTCCCGCAATCATCAACGACTCACCCACATTCGAAAGGGGACGGACTTGATCGACATACTTCGTGGCGACGCCCGTATTGAGCATAAACTTCATATTTATGCGCCCCCAACCTTCGTTGCCGTTTGGGATTACGCCCGTGGTGTTTACGCCGTTCATTTCCTGGGCGGTGTTGAGAATTGCGGCTTTTATGAGGGCAGGGCTTGGATTTACGCCGCCGTTGCCATTCTTCCAAAACTGTGTGAAAAGGGCGGCCGCACCCGCGATCTGCGGGGCCGCGTGTGACGTGCCCGAGCTAAATGCATGGTTTGTTTCGAAACAGCTTGAAACCGACGAACAGTTTCCCGCCCGGCTGCCGGTAATAACGGTTCCGGGAGCGACGATATCCGGTTTTACGCGCCCGTCTGCTGTGGGTCCTCGGCTTGAGGAAAGCGCCAGATCCTCAATATTATTAGCAGTGCTGGAAAGTTCGGGCCTATAGTTCTCTGAATTTCCTGTTGCGATCAAGTTCTTTGCCGCCTTCGGACGTGTCAAGCTCGACGCTCCCGGCCCCGAATTTCCGGCTGAGAATATCAAAGAGATCGGATCGATTGTCCCAGCCGCCGATGCATCTCTTACAAAACCATCGAACTGCGCGGTGTAAGAATCGTAGACGTTATTGTTAGTTCCATTTCCCCAACTATTGTTGCTAATCGAACCGTTGACACCATTTGGTCCCGGTGTGGAAACCGTGTCGTTGTACACATCAGCTTCGCTACCGATGTATGCCGCCTTTAGCGCCGGGATATTAAGTATATTAGCTCGCGGGGCAATACCAAGCCCGTAGTTATGCCCGGTCGGATCAAGAATTCCAAATGGCGTACTGCCCGCGATTATGCTTGCGTTTATATGGCCGTGACCACCCTCAGCACCGGACGAAGAACCCCTAAGCGGGCCGTCGACTGTATTCGCCGACGTCAGGTACAGTCCCCCGTTGCCCGGAATGCTTATCCCGTCGTCAAATACGGAAACAGTCACGCCACTTCCGTCAACGCCAAATTGCGTCAGCGGATTATATCCCGGTCCCGCGATCGTTGTCGGGCCGGTAAAATTGCCCGCCACGATCTGAGCAGCACGTTCGTCTTCGATGCGTGGTTTGCCGTAAAAATCAATGTTAAGAACGCCCGGAATATCGGCTATTGCGACAACCCGCTCAAGGGGCAGCTCGACGCGGACGACGTTAAAATAGTTGTTTGGCAGGTCGATAACATTTCGAACCTTGCCGCCGAAATCCGTCGTGATTCGCGCGGCGATTTCCTTCGCATCCGCCCGCTTGAATATCGCGATATCAAAAACCGAAGTGTTTTCACCGGTCATCTCAAGCGGCGAAATGCCCTTTCCCGGTTGCGATTTCCCTTCGGCGGCGGACAACTGTGCTTTCAAAACCCTGGAAATCTTGTATTCCGGCAAAAACGCGCCGGCCCATCTAACGCGGGAATGATTCGCTGCTTTGGCGATTGCCGAACCGTCGGCATAGACAAAAAAGGCGTTGTGCGGAACATACTGCAAAATTTCGACGCCCTCGCCTCGAAGGCTATCGAGCCATTCATCCGTCGCGATGCCGCCAAACTGGACGATGTAATAATTTCCGCCGCCTAAGTTTTCCGTTGAACCCGGACGCTGCGTACCGATTGGCGGCTCGTTTATCGGGTCGAAAACCTTTCCCGGCAGATTGATCGAAACCTCAACGGGCTGATTCTCGAGCCTTAGACCGGAGAGATTTTTGCCTCGTTCAGCCGCCATTATCACAAACGAGCCATAATCGGCGACGATCCGGCCTTGTTTCGCGACGGCTTCACGATCGGCGGCTGTGGCTACATTGACGCGTGTCAGCCCTTTACCGCCATCCCGAATGTCCTTCGTCACCGCGTCGGCCTTTGCAAATTTGTTATATCCATCACTATTGGCCTGCGCATTCTGCAACGGCAGAAGCACCGTCAGCGAAACAGTCACGAGGGCCGCAACAGCCAACACCAAAAACACAAGGCGATGCTCTAATACAAACTTCTTCATCGAAACTCCTAAAAACAAAGATTTACCGTCAGACGGTCGAAAGACTTGATATTCATTTTATCACGAAGCGAGAGAGCTACGCACGACAAAAAATTGGACCGCGGGCGACCCGCCCGCGAGTTTCGCTTCGACGCTCTGTGCGATATTATAAGGGCAAAACGCACGGGCGAGCCGCCCGTGCTCCCAGTTAGGGTGCAAGACTCAGTATGAGCTGCATCCGACGATTTTTTGCGCGGTTTACGGGAGTTGTGTTCGGAGCGACCGGAACGCTTGCACCGTAACCTTTTGCCACGATTCGCCCTTCGTCGACTCCAAGATCGGCAAATTTTTCCGCAACGGCGTATGACCGGCGATCCGTGACCGCCTGGATTTGGTCGGGCGCTCCGCCGTTGTCGGTGTGCGATTCGACGTTGATGCGATAGTCGGGATTGTTGGCAAGAATTTCGGCCAGCGAGGTCAGCTTTCCGTCGGCCTGGGGCACGAACGTACTCGTACGGGCGCCCGTCCATAGATTTTCGGGCAGGGTGAGAACAATGCCGCGTTCGGTTTTTGACACCGTTCCGAAGGTTTTCAAAGCGGTCATCAAGGTGGCCTCGGATGTCCGCATTCGCGTCGTCTTTGCATCCTGATCGCGTTGCTCCTGCGCGACACGTTTTTCATTTTCGGCGGCTGTCAGTTTTGACGTCATCGCTTCCATCTCAACTCGGATGCGGCCAATTTCTTCGCGCAGCTTGCCATTCTCGTCGCGGATGTCCTTAAGCTGATTCGAATAATTCATGACATCACGTTCGGCTAGTTCGCGATTGCGCGTCTCGCGGGCAAGCTCGGCGCGCAGGTCAACCATTTGCTGCTGAGCGTCGGTAAACTTATTCTCGGCGTTGCGAATTTCAGCATCTACGCGGGTTTGCTCGTTACGCTTGGCCCTGGCGTCCTTTCGCTGCAACGCGAGCGACTCAGCCCTGACCGAGGCGTCGATCGATTTACGAGCGGCGATATCGATGCTGTCCGAATCGCGACCGGCCCGAAAGGCGTTTTCGGCGTTTTGCAGCAGCGTTTCAGCCTCGGCAAGCTCATTCATGGCCTCGCGTTCCGCACCCGCAAATCGGGCTAGGGCAACCGCCTGTTTCGCCTGCAAAATGGCCGGCGGCGTCTTTGAATAGTCGGTTTCAGCTATCTCAGGTGTGCGCGGATCGCGAAAGTAATCACTTGAATTGCCGAAATACGTGAATGCCGGTGTTGTGCTTATACGCTGCCCGTTCGCTCCTACGGGATTCAGATTTTCGAGCATTATCGTCTGGCTCGGACGGTTGACGAGAAAGTGCGGTTCGGCTGTAACGATGATCGCGAATGTTTGAAGAGGCGTCGTTACTCTGACCTTTGAATCTATAAAAAACAATCCGCTTCGCTTTATCTCGCCAAGATTGTCGGCTTGGCCGGTAGGCGAAATGGCCCAGACGACGTAGGTCGCATAACCCGCGCCAAGCTCAAACGGGCGGGGCATTTTCTCGACACTTAGTTCGATTTGGGTGCCGCTACGCGTCGTGCGTTTGACCTTTGCGTCGCCCTTCATCCTGGGAAAACGCGTCGTACCGCGAAACTGCACCGTGACCGTATCATCAAGCGGATACGTAATCGCCGTCGTCCGCCGCGCCACGTCAACCTGCGCCACCGCCGATATACAAAACGCAAAAGTAATAAGTCCGATGATAAATGCTCTGACCGTACTCGTATTTCTCATAAACTTCTCCCCGGATTCGGATTCAATGTAAAAAAGATGCTTGAGATGAATTTATAGTTGCAAATTAGCGCCGTGGTTCGCTTTCGTAGTTTATTAACTTCTTCTTCGTGACCTTCGTGTCTTCCCTTCGTGCCGTTTGTGTTAACGATCTTTTTGACACAAAGGTCACAAAGTGACGCACAGAGTTCACAAAGAAACCAGGACGAACAAACACTCAAATTACCGATTTTGGACACCGCCCGCGAAATTAAAGTATATTTAATCCTTTACTTTACGGCCATGGATGATTTTACACGCCTTCTCAAGTATGTCCGGCCGTATTGGTCGATATTTCTGCTGGCCGTGGTCGCGATGATCCTGGTAGCGGTTTTCGAAACGGCGATTGGCTCTCTGCTGGTTCCAATTTTTGATCAGTTTCTTCAGAATCCGGCTATCGAGACGAAAACGCCTTTTGACCTTAATAGCCTTATCCCACGAGACGACTGGTATCGGGCGTGGCTCGTTATCGCGGGTCTTCTCCTGACCTTTACAATCGGTAAGGGCATCGCGGAGTATTTTTCGTCGTATTTGATGGCTAGAATTGGTCAATCCGCCGTGCTCGAACTTCGGTCGGAGCTCTATCGACACTTATTAGCCCAGCCGACCGTTTTTTTTGAGAAGCATCGAACAAACTTCCTCGTATCGCGTCTGGTTGTGAGCTGCTCGGCGATCGAATTGGCGGTTTCGTCAAATCTGCGTGATGTATTGCGTGAGTCATTCATGCTCGTCGCCTTTCTCGGAGCGGCGTTTTATTTCAATTGGCGCCTTACGCTCGGCTCGTTGGTCATTGCTCCGATCATCGCTTTTCTCACGATGAACTTCAGCCGCCGCATGAGAAAGCTGGCCGACGTATCTTTGGAAGGGAACAAGAACTTAAATGACACGTCGCAGGAAACGCTGTCAAATCAAATAATCGTCAAGGCCTACGCAGCCGAGCCGCGTGAGCAGAAACGGTTCATGGATGTCGCCCGCGTCATTGCCCGATCAAATCTGCGTTCCGCGCGTATCGCGGCAACCTCGCCGCCAACCATCGAACTGATCGGCATGATTGCGGTGATTGTCCTGTTTTACTTCGGACTTCGCGAGATAAATTCCGGTCGCATGGCTGCGGCCCAGTTTTTCACATTTCTTTTCTTTCTTTTTCGAAGCTACGATCCGATGCGGAAAATCTCGCGGCAGCACAACGAGATCACAAAAGCTTTCGCCGCGGCCCGCGATGTGTGGGACATATTGGACGAGGACGAAACATTTCCAGAAGCAAACGACGCCGTCGATCTGAAGCCGCTGGAAAATGCCATCCGGCTTGCGAACGTATCGTTCAACTATCGCAGCGGCAAGAGGAAAATCCTGAAAAATATCGACCTCGAAATCCGCAAGGGAGAGATGGTCGCTCTCGTCGGTGAGAGCGGCGGCGGCAAATCGAGCTTGACGCGTCTCGTTCAGAGACTCTACGACCCGTCGGAAGGGGTAATTTATTGGGACGATGTCGATCTGCGAAATGCGAGCATTGTCAGTCTTCGCCGACAAATGGCGCTGGTAACGCAGGAAACAGTTCTCTTTAACGACACCGTGCGGCAAAACATCGCCTACGGAAAACCAGATGCATCCGCAGCCGAGATCGAGGAGGCAGCACGAATCGCCTACGCCGACGAGTTTATCTCACAGTTGCCATATGGATTTGAAACCCTGGTGGGTGAACGCGGGGTTTTACTCTCCGGCGGCCAGCGACAGCGGATAGCAATCGCCCGAGCCGTTCTCGTCAACGCCCCGGTGCTCATCCTCGACGAAGCAACATCCGCGCTCGACACCGAAAGCGAATCGCTCGTACAACTCGCCCTGGGGAATCTAATGCAGAACCGAACCTCGATCGTGATTGCTCACCGGCTTTCAACGATCAGAAAAGCGGATAAGATAGTTGTCATGGAAAAAGGCCGAATTATTGAGACTGGCACGCATGATGAGCTATTAGAGAAAAAGGGAACGTATAAGAAACTGTACGAATTGCAGTTTGCCGATTCGGAATAGGTGATAAGTGATCAGTGAGAAGTACTAAGGTCTAAAACTTTTCACTTATATACTTATTCCGAAAAACGTCGGCAACCAACAACTATATGAAATCAATGACAGGATTTGGCCGCGCTTCGGCCACAGAGAACAATTTTTCGATCACAGTCGAGCTAAAAACGGTAAACAACCGCTTTCTCGATGTAAATCTGCGTCTGCCTGGTGAATTGCAGCTTTTGGAGCCGACCGTGAAAAAGCTGATTGGCGACCGTTTAGCCCGCGGACGCGTTGAGGTTAATTTGCAATATGACCGTACTGACAAAGTTCAATTCGAGCTTAATCGCCCGATGATCGCCGGGTTTTTGGCCGCGATGAAGGAAATGCGGGATGAGTTTTCGCTAACCGGCGAGCCGGACATAAACGTCATTGCGCGGCTACCGAATGTGGTGACCACAAAAACGGAAGAACCCGAGCCGGAATTCCTCGTCGCAATCGGAAGCGTGGTCGCGCTCGCGCTCGACGATCTCGAAAATATGCGAGCCAAAGAAGGTTCGATACTGGAAATCGAGTTGATGTCCCGCCTAACGGAAATCGAAAACCGCATCCCGGCAATCGAAAGCGAAGCCGCCAACGTCGCCGAGGAGTATCGCGCGAGGCTGACCAAACGCATCGGCGACATGCTCGCTCGGGCCGACGCTCAGATCGACGTCGATCAATCACGGCTGACTCAAGAGGTCGCCTTCCTGGCCGACCGTCTCGATATTTCCGAGGAGATTACCCGCCTTAAAACACACATCGAACATTTTCGGGGCATCCTGAATGATGACCGCGATGTCGGCAAACGTCTCGACTTCCTCACACAGGAACTCAATCGCGAGGCAAATACCATCGCCTCAAAAACCAACAATATGATCGTCAAGGAAAATGCCCTCGCGATAAAAAGCGAGATTGAGAAAATCCGCGAACAGGTGCAGAATGTTGAGTAGTTGTCGGTGGTCAGTTGTCAGTTGTCGGTTTCGGAAAAGAACCGACAACCGACAACTGTCAACCGACAACTGACGCTATGACTGGAAAACTCATCATCATCAGTTCCCCAAGCGGCGGCGGGAAGGGCACTCTTATTAGCGAGGTCAGGGCGATGCTGCCGGAGCTTGGGTATTCGGTGTCTCACACGACACGGCCGCAGCGTTTTGGCGAAGAGTATGGGCGTGAATATTTCTTTGTCACGGATGAAGAATTCCAACGGCGGATCGGCGATGGGGAGTTTCTGGAATACGCAAATGTCCACGGCAATCTCTACGGCACCTCAAATGCCGAAAGCGAAAAAGTCTTTCAAACGGGAAAAGATTTGATCGTCGAGGTCGATGTGCAAGGCGCGATTCAAATCATGGAGAGGCTGACAAGCGAAAGCGTGAGCATCTTCATTTTGCCGCCGTCATTCGAGGTTCTTAAAGCGCGTTTGACCTCACGTGGGACCGAAGGCGAGGCGGAACTCAATACGCGTTTAAAAAATGCGTTTAGCGAAGTGCTGAACTATTCTAAATTCAAATACGTCATCATAAACGAGGATGTCTTCACGGCTTCACGCCAGATCGCATCGATCATTATGGCGGAAAGGCAATTGCTGGTTAGACAAACGGATGCGATTCAGGGTATTCTTGATAGTTTTGATGCATCGAAGCATCGGTTCGAAGGAGAATGATCTGATATGGCTGACGAAAAAGAAGAGATAGCGGAAGAGACCGAAGTTGATGAGATAATCGATCCGCCTGAGATCGACTCCAAATACCGGATGATCATCCTCGCCGCCCAACGCAGCAAACAACTTCAACGCGGCGCGATCCCTCGCGTCGACCTCGATCTGCGAAAAACCAAATCCACCCGCATCGCGATGAGAGAGTTTCAGGAAAAGAAGGTAAATTTCGAGATCCTCGAAAATTAAACCCCTAGAAATCAAGAAACCAAAGGACAGTAAGGAAGGCGGGCTTGCCCCCGCTCTTACGTTTCAACCAAGAAGCGGGGGCAAGCCCCATTCGCGCCAAGTTAAGGCTGTAAGCCCCTGACACCAATGGAGTTATCATATGTTCTTTGCGAAGGTGTTCGGCCTTCACCGCGTAGCGGTGACGTGAATTTAGCCGTGGGTTTCAACCCACGGA
>JANPCJ010000353.1:0-6476 GCA_031430895.1 Chloracidobacterium sp.
TCAGCGGACAGCGTCATGCTCAATGCCGAGATCTTTTCAAACGAATTGATAATTTTGCCGTCCCCGTTCATTAAAACTTCGAGGATCTTCACATCCGTCGGACTCGCTTTCATGACGGGCGCCGTCTCAAAAAGCAAACGGTCTCCATTCGGCGACCATCCGAGAAACCGGAGGCTTTCGGACGTTTTGAAGATCTCGCGCGGTTTATCCTGTTCGGTCAGCCACACACTCCAAACCGTTTTTTCTCCATCCGACGACGGCTTTTGCGAGGAAATGAAAGCGAGACGATCTCCGACGGGCGACCAAACCGGAGCATAAAAGATCAGATTGGAATTATCGTCTTTGGTCAGATTTACGGTTTCACCGCCGTTGGATAAACCGAAGCGGATATTGCGGCTGCTCTTGTCGAGATACACATACTTGCTGCCGTCAGCCGACCAGCCGAAATCCGCGACTTGTGTCCTGTTATAAGGCAAAAACGCATAACTCCCCCGAGGTACGCCTTCGGTAGTCAATTGTGTTTCCGCTCCGGTGACGGTGTCGAAGAGCCACAGATTGAAATCGGGATCGTCGTCATATTTGCGGAGAAAAGCGATTTGCCGGCTGTCGCGCAGCCATTTAGGGTTGTGCCCGCGAAACGAATGAAGGATTCGCTTTTCATCGACAGCTCTCACCTCGATCAATGATCTTCTGAAAACGACTGGCGGGTAAGGCAGCGAGTTCGTTTGAAATGCTAAGAATTTATTGTCGGGTGAAGTATCGAGCCAAAACTCGGATTCGCCGTCAGCGGCAACAGGAAATTCTTCGCCCGTATCGGGCTTTACACCCCAGATGTCTGATTTATCTTCATAATTTGAGTAAAAAACCTTTTTTCCGTCATCGGAAATGCCGGTCATTCTATATTCGCTATCGCCCCGTTTGATCTGCACCGGCTCGCCTTCGTTTATAAAAACTACATTGATCTGATATTGATTGTCGCGCCGAACCGTGTAAAAAATTCGTTGACCGTCAGGGTGCCAAAACGGTCTCTCCTCTCTTTCAGCATTATTCGTCACCCTCGTTCGCTCGCCGCCAAGCGTCATCATCCAAATATCCGTCGCCTCGAGGGTCCCATCGCGAAAGACAATTCGATCCTCGCCCGGCGAAAGCGCAAAATACCTGAAGTCGATTTCAACCGTCGGAAAATCGGTGAGCTGCGCGCTTTCCTTACTGGCGATATTGAGCCGGAAAAGGTTGCCTTCAAATTCATAAAAGAGGGTTGAGCCATCCTTCGACCAATGACTTAAAAACAACCGTCCCACTCCGACCACTTTAATTAATGTCGGAGCGCCGCCTAAAAAGGGAGAGGAGTAAATTCCGGATTGCGATTCACGAATAGAGACAAACGCGATCTGCTTGTCGTCGGGCGACCAGATCGGATTGAAATTTTGCCATTCGTCGTTGGTCAGACGAATTTCCTCACCGCCGTTAAACTGCTTGATGAAAATGCTCTCGGAAATTCCGTTTCTTAATGAAGAATAGGCAATCAATTCCCCGTCGTGCGAGGAGCTGTATTGAGAGTAGGCGCTGCTTCCGTGTGACGCCCAGGAAGTTAATTTTACCGACCGGATCGCGTCGAACGAACGCAAATCCCGGTTTTGCCGAAACTGGCGCACAAATGCCACCGCCAAAACGACCAGCAAAACCGCAGCAGCGAGGGCAAGCGTTTTTAGATTAAATATTTTCGACCTCGGCGGTCTTTCGGATAATAGTTTCGCGGGAACAGTTTCCGGTAATTCTTCCAGAACCACTTCGCTGACACTTCGGCGATTGATCAGGATTTCCGTTTCGGTTTCCTCAAGCGAAATTTCCCGAATGTCAGCGACAAAACGGAAGCCGCGTTTTGGTATTGTTTCTACAAAATTCGTATGCTCGTCGAATTTCGCCAGAGTTTTTCTGAGCTGCGAGATATTGAAAGAAAGCGCGTTGTCCTCGACGAAAGTATCCGCCCATATCTTTTCAAAAAATTCATCCTTACTGATGACGCGACCGTGGTTTTCGACCAAAAGCGTGAGCGTCTGCAGAACTTTCGGCGCAAGATTGACGAGCTCTCCATCGACAAAAAGACCGTTGCCGGTGTCGAGGCGAAAGACGCCGAACGCGTATAAACACCTATCGGTCAGTAGTTTAGAGTCACTCATACATTGCTCACAACTTACTCAAAACTTGCTCAAGACTTTTTTTGCCGATGCCAGAATAATAACGCCTGTTGATCGAAATATCAACATTTTGTTGACCAGGGCAGGACATATGAAAAACAGAAGAAAACTTTCAATCCGAACTGAGACCTTTGAACAGATCGTGATTCGCTCAAAAAGCAGGAAGTTAAATTTTTGCGCGAATCGACGCGAAGCGGACATCGGCTCACAAGCCGGCGGAAACTACCTGATGGAGATTTACCGGATAGAAACAGAGGGCAAAGAGAAAGTTTTTGAAGGCGAGCTGCCCGGCTCGATCGACACCGTCGAAAACGATTTTCAGGATCGTTCGACTTAATAAAAAAAATAAAACAACGTGGAGAAAAGAAATGAAAAAACAAATGACAAAAATAGCGATGATGTTGATTTTGGTAATTGGTTTATCGGCGGGCGCTGCGAAAGCGCAGAGTCCGGTCGGCTTTTACACCGGTGTCGAAACCGCACCGGGAACATGCGAGGCGAGCATTTCCGTCTGTTTCGGAAATATTTCCGTCTGTTACGGAAATACGTTCGTGTTGAACAGTTTCGGCAGATGGGAAGAAAGTTCTCATTTGACGATCTCGCTCGATTACGTCAACACGCCGAATCGCGACGGAAGCGGAATGGGCATAACGGGCGGCAGCTGGTCGCTGGCTGTTTTTCGCGACAATCAATATTTCGGAACTCTTTACGGCAGGGTCGAGTCCGGAAACATAATTGTGATCAAGGACAGCCAGGGCGAGGAAGTTTCGAGACAAGTGAAAGCCACGCTGATTTCGACCGGCGGTTTGGGAACGTTTAACGCGACGGAATTTGAAAAAATCCGCGGAGAGTTGAGCGTAGTCAGCGATCTTCGCACGGGAGTAACCCAAGGCACTGTCAGGTTCAATTTCTGACAGAGCTTTTTTGCCCACAGCCGTCAGCGGCGGAAACGACAATAACTTTTGCCGACGTCGTTTCCGCAGCAACGGTTTCTCGCTACAACAGACAGAAAATTTAATGCCGGCGATTTCACGCCGAACAAGGTAAGGAGAAAAAAAATGAAAAACAAACGATTAGTTCACTGGAAAATTAAAGGAGATAAACAAATGAAAACGATAACACGATCAGCTCGCCTCAGCATGAATGTTCGTTTTCTGATCACACAAATGATCGAGGTTATTCACCCCGCGGTAAGAAGCGCAACTCGTTATCTCGCGGCTTTCGCGGCCCTGGCTCTGATCTGTGCCACCGGCCTTGCCCAGAGCGCCGAGCGAGCCGGTGGCGGTGGCGGCAGTAACACCGGTGGCGGGACCATCTACTACCTCGGTCCCCAGGACGGTGCGACACAAGGAGGCATCTCAAGTATGAGGGCGATGAACTCCGATGGCACCAACAACAGGCAGCTGTTGGATTTGCTCGGAAATCCGAGCCTTGCACTGCACGGCGGCCACCGTTTCTTCCTTACCCTTCAGACTCCGGGCGTCTCCAATCCCGATGGGGAACTCTTCGCGCTGCGCGACGACTACGACCCTATCCTGAACAACAACAGCACCACGAGGGTCCAGCTCACTTACGACGTTGATCTGCAGATACGGTTTTGGACGCCGAACTGGGTCCTCGGCGATCAGAAGATCTCGTTCGTGGCCCGGCGCTTCTCCGGCGGCGTGGTCACCGAGGGCGGGATCTATACGGCGTCTCTCTTATTCGACGTCGCGGACAACATCATCGGACTGGCCGCGCAGCCCACCGCGCCCGCAATTTCATTCCCTCTCGCGGAGGTAGCTCCCGGCGACCTGTGGCCCGATCTCACTCATTACAGCTGGGCTTCCACAGGGGACAGGGTGGTTTGTACCCGCGTCGGAAATAGCGGTCTTTGGGTGGCGGACCTGCTCGGCGGAGCGCACCAGAGGATCTTCACCGGCTCTGCGGCCAAGCCGCAGTGGGCGCCGGATGGGACAAAGATCGCCTTTTCATATGGGAGCTCTATTGCGACGATCAAGCCGAATGGGTCACAGCTCAGGGTTGTCGCCGCGGCCTTTCAAAACTGGACATTCTTCTTTCCATACTGGTCGCCCGCCAGTACCCACCTCGCCTTCACCGGACAAAGACAGGAAGGGTCGCAATTTAACATGGACGTGATGCGCGCCACCGCGACCGGCGGCAGCCGGACGGATCTGACGAATCAGCCGTATCCGTTCAACGAGACCATAGACACATTCGGCGGCGGCGGATGGCGATAGCAGAACCGATGTTCGGCACCGCATTGCACGGGTCAGAACGGGGAGCGGTAGCGACCGGGTTCCGTTGCACAGCGTTGCACAAAAGTCAGAACAGCCTGCGTGAGTGGGCGGCCAGTTCGCCGCGACAAATACAACGTTGCACGAGTTAGGATCGCGTTGCACAGCTTAGACGTCGACTCAGGAGGTATCACCATGTTCAACAGGTTAGGGGTCAGGCCTGCGTAAGTTGCGTAACTCATTCACTCTTCGTTGCGATTTCACGAGATGTCTCGCCCTGTTAGAACGAGAGTACAAGCCGGTAGGGAAATCGATCCAAGATACGCAACTTACGCAGGCCTGACCCCGGATTTCACCGGATTTCATTCATCGATAACCCCCTTTCTTCGGATCATCGCAGGTTTCCTACACTGGGACATTTCTATTGAGTTCAAACTAGGACATTCTCATAGAGTTCTAACACACCAAGAGAAAATGCGTTGACTTTATCTTCGGTTAGTAGTAAAACTTGGCATAGCTCCAAAAAACTTTGAAATGAGGTGTCTGGGTTGTCGCGATCAGCCGAAGATCGCCAACAAGGAGGATGATTAGATGTTAAAGAGAATTTTGTCTACTGGATTTTGTCTTTTATTTCTTTTGAATCTGCTGCCGGCGGCTATTGCCGCTCCGAAGGGTGGAATTGATGAAACTGGCGAAATAAATGGCGCGCCGTACCGGATCGTCATGCCGGAATTGTGGAACGGCACTTTGCTGGTTTATGCTCATGGCTACCGCGACAAAGCCGATCATCCGGGCGAGGTGGATAACCGCAGCCCGGATATAGCGCCAAACGCTGCGCTTGCAACCGCTTTGCTCGCTCAAGGGTACGCGCTGGCAGGATCGGCCTATCGCGATAATGGCTGGGAAGTCGAGGGCGGTATCCATGATACCAAGGACCTGGCGGTCTATTTTCGCGACAACATTGCCCAGCCCGACCGTACGATCATCTGGGCATTTTCAATGGGAACGGTCATTGGTTTCAAGAGCATGGAACAATTTGGCGGTATATTTGACGGAGCCCTGTGTGCATGTGCGGTTGGTGCCGGAGCGACCCGGTCGTGGGATGGTGCGGGCGACCTGTCACTTGCATATGACGTAGTTTTTGAAATGCCTCCAATGTGGGGAACATTTGGCGACGTTCGCGACGATATCGATTTCGAAACTGAAGTTCAGCCAAAGTTGATTGCGGAAGTAAGTGCTCCTGCAAATTTCCCGAAGTTTGAATTTCTCCGTCTGGTCACCGGAACTCCGGGACGTGGAATCAATCCGCCGGCACCACCCGCCTTTTATCCAGGCTGGATCTTTACGGATATGTTTTTTGCGATGGAAGCCCGCTCCGAACTTGAGCGACGCGCCCGCGGCCCGATCGTCCAAAATCTTAACCGTAATTACAATCTGACCCCGGCGGAAAGAGGTTATCTGATGGCGTTAGGCGTGCCGTCCGCGGTCATTAGTGGTTGGTTGATGGCCATGAATGGCCAAACTATTGTTTCCGCGCCGCAGTATTCGCGTAACTATGTTGAGCACAACGCCAATTACAACGGCAAGATCAAAAATCCTGTGCTGACCATGCACACCAAGATCGACCCGCTGGTTACGGTTTCGCATGAATTTGAATATGCGCAAACCGTTGCGGCCGCAAGGCGTTCCGGGCTGCTTTTTCAGACCTACACAAATGGCAACGGGCACTGTGCCTTCACCGGACCTCAGATAATCACTGCGGTCAATGCCATCAACAGTTGGGTTTCGACCGGCACAAGACCGACGAACGCAGGTTTTCCGGCCGCGATTGGTTTTGACCAAACCTTTGTGCCTCCGCCGTTGAATCAGCCGTAATGTGGCTAACCGCAGAGACGCAGAGAAAATACAAATAGATCTCTTTGCGTCCACGCGTCGCTGCGGTTCAATTCCCTTTCCGCTCGGTGAAGTCGATCATCCGCTGCAAGGCGATGCCAGCGAAATGTTTGGTTTCGTCATCGACGACGATCTCGTTGACGACATT
>JANPCJ010000354.1:0-1828 GCA_031430895.1 Chloracidobacterium sp.
GGTAATGAACTACGGCGATATTGTCACTGGCGCGATAGCATTGCTGGCCCTCAGTATCGCCTATCTCAGTTACCGCCAGTCGATTAACAAGATTGGTGAAGCTATTCGGGAGGCCGAGACGGCTGAGCGCCAAAAGGCAGAGACCGAACGGGAACGGCGGGTCGAGGCAGAGCAACATGCGGCGGAACTCGCCGTCACGCTGGAGAAAGAAGGCAAGGCCAACGTAGCGTTGCGAAAGAGCGAGATCGATCTGCAGCATGCGGCGCTTTTTGATTCGCTGACCGATTTGCCGAACCGGAAGCAATTTGGGAATTTACTTCGCGCGATGATTGAGGAGTATAAGAACCGGCCTGCATCGACATTTCATGTTCTGTTCCTCGATATTCGCAAGTTTAAAAATATTAACGACAGTCTTGGGCATTCGCTGGGCGACAAGGTTTTGATGATTGCCGCCAAGCGATTTGTGCGGATGCTGAATAGCAGCGACATGGTCGCGCGGATCGGTGGCGACGAATTTGCGGTGATACTCAAGGGTCTTTCAACCTCGGGCAAAGCGCAAAAGGTCGCACGGCGCATCCTCGACAGCATCGCCCAGCCTTTTTCGTTGAGCGGGAACCGGATATCGATCAGCGTAAATATCGGTATCGCTCCGTGTGACACGGAGTATGAAACACCGGAAGAGGTGCTGCGCGACGCCGATATCGCGATGCACTATGCCAAGGAAAAGGAAATGGGGGTCGCGATTTTTACAAAAGACCTGCGGGTCCGTTTTCTGGAAAGGGTGCGGTTTGAAAACGATCTTCGCCACGCGATTGATCGCAACGAGCTGTCGATGAGCTATCAGCCGCTGGTCTCGCTTCAGGATGGCGGGCTTCTCGGGTTCGAGGCGCTGCTTCGCTGGAATCATTCAGAAATCGGCAATATCCCGCCAAACAAATTCATCCCGATCGCCGAGGAGTCAGGGCTGATCATGCCGATAACGGTTTGGATATTGCGTGAGACCGCGTTGCAGCTGGCGAAATGGCAAAAGATAAGCCCGGCGTATGAGGACCTGATCATGTCCGTCAATATATCGGGCAAACATTTGTCAAACGACGATCTGATAGATGACGTCGAAAACGCCCTCGCCGTTTCGAAGATCTCGCCGTCGTCATTGAAACTGGAAATCACGGAAAGCGCCGCAATGGAGAACGCCGAGCACACCATCAATGTTCTAAATCGGTTGAAACAGCTTGGCGTTCAGCTCAGTATCGACGATTTCGGCACCGGATATTCGTCTCTCAGCTATTTGCACCGCTTGCCGTTTGACACGCTAAAGATAGACCGTTCATTTGTGTACAGTGTTGGCGAAAGCGGTGAAAATTCAGAGATACTCCAAACGATCATCTCGCTCGCAAAGAATCTTAAAAAGAAGGTGATTGCTGAAGGCATCGAGACCGCGGCCCAACTATCACTGCTTCAAAACCTCGGCTGCGACTACGGTCAGGGTTATCTGCTCGCCCGTCCGCTAACCCGTGAGAAAGCCGAGAGGTCGCTTTACGAACGCAAGAGTTGGCTGCCCGTGACATCAACGAATGGCATCGAAGAGCCAAGCCGCGTCGAAGTCGAAGAAAATCTACCAGTTTTTTAGTCCGTTTAACCTGTGAATCAATGTGGTTGGCAACAAAGATGTTGCCCAGTTGCAGTAAGGAAGGCGGGCTTGCCCCCGCTCTTAGAATCCGAAGTGAATCCAAGAGCGGGGGCAAGCCCCATTCGCGCCAAGTTAAGGCTGTAAGCCCCTGACACCAATGGAGTTATCATATGTTCTTTGCGAAGGTGTTCGGCCTTC
>JANPCJ010000355.1:0-7618 GCA_031430895.1 Chloracidobacterium sp.
GACGGTGCCAGCGGTGCCGAAAATGTTTTTGTTATCGATGGTCAGGAAGTGACAAACTTCCGTACCGGTATCCTGACAAGCAACAATAATCTTCCTTTTGAGATCCTTCAGGAAGTTCAGATCAAATCGACCGGATTCGAAGCGGAATACGGCGGTGCCACCGGCGGCGTTATTAACGTCGTTACGGTTGGTGGAAACGATCAACTGCGAGGCAACTTTGCGATCTCGTTCCGTCCGAAAAAACTCCAGGGTGATTTCCGCAACCAGTTGGCCACGTTTGGAACAAATACCGCAGGCAATTTCGAATACTTTAATCCTAATGAGGATGGCGGAACGGATTTCTTCCCCGTGGCTTCCTTGTTTGGGCCGATCGTAAAGGGCAAATTCTGGTATTCGGCCAGCCTTGCACCGCAGATTTTTGAAACGACCCGATCGATCAATTATTTCAATCAAAACGCTCCGACGGGGCGAACCGTGGTTGAGACGATCGAATATAACCAAAAGTTGACGCAACAGTACGCGTTTGGTCGTTTGGATGCCCAGCCGTTTTCCAAGCTCCGTTTATTCGGAAGCTATCTGTGGAATCCGCTTATTCAGGATGGTGTGCTTCCCACGCTTGCATCAGGTCTAGGCGGCCCTCCGGCATCCGTTCTTGTTGGCTCACGATCGCTTCGCGGAGCGGACCTGCTCGGACAGCAGGGTGGGCGACAGAATTCCAACAATATTAACGGTCAGGCAACATATACGCCGACCAACTGGTTGGTCCTGAGTTTCCGGGCCGGACGTAGTTTCCTCAATGAGAGACTCGATTCATACGGCTTGCCGCGTACGACGAGAATTATTTGTAGTGCTTTGGGAGCTCAAACGGCGGCCACCACCGGTTGTTCGCAGGGATTCCAGAATGTTACTAACAACAACCAAATTAATTTTGATGTTTCGACCCGTACAACCTATGACATCGACGCCAGCGTCGTAGGCGTCAATTTTGGCGGTCGTCATAACTTCAAATTTGGATATCAGGATAATAAGCTGTTCAATAGTGTAAGCAACGGTTACGTGGACCTTGGTATTATCCAGCTTTTCTATGACCGTAACATCACCTCCCTCACCGGCCTACCCTCGACTCCGGGCAACCTGGGTGTCGGACGGCTTCAGCGATTTGGCACGGTTGGCTCAGCGAGCAGCAAAAATCAGGCCCTCTATGCACAGGATTCGTGGCAGATCAGGAATCGCCTGACCCTTAATCTCGGTCTCCGCATCGAAAAGGAAACGGTGCCCAATTTTGGTACAACCGGTTCACAGGCCATCAAATTCGGATTTGGCGACAAGGTCACACCGCGTTTTGGCGTTGCATACGACCTGACCGGCAACGGCAAGACCAAAGTGTTTGCCAGCTATGGTTGGTTCTATGACCGCTTCAAATATGAACTGCCCCGCGGTTCGTTTGGCGGTGACTTTTTCCGTCGCGACTTCTTTGAGCTTTTGCCGGGTCGCGGTTCAACCAGCGGTTTGGTTTTCTCGGGTTACAATAATATCGGAGCCATTCTGGGTGGCCGTCCAGATCCGATCGGCGGCACATGCCCGATCACCGGCGGCACGGGATGGTCGCGTTGTCAGTTCGACTTCCGCGTTGCAACCAACCTGATCGGTGCCGATATTTTCGATACCGGCGCGGTTGATCCTAACCTAAAGGCGGCCCGACAGAGCGAATATACATTTGGCCTCGAACGTCAATTGGGCAATAACATGGTTCTTGCCGCCCGCTTTACGCACAAACAGCAGGATCACGCTATCGAGGATGTTGGTGTCTTTAATGCCCAGGGCAGTGAAGCTTACATCATCGGAAACCCGGGCGAAGGATTGGTTTGTACCGTTGCGGTAACCTCTCGTTTGCCGTGCCCGAAAGCAGAGCGTAAATATGACGCGGTTGAGATTCGTTTGGACAAGCGTTCGGCGAACTACTTCTACAACGCCAGCTATACCTGGAGCCGTCTATTTGGCAACTATTCAGGTCTGGCCAGCTCTGACGAGGGTGGACGTACATCCCCCAATGTTAACCGTTTGTTCGATCTTCCGCCTTTGGGTTTCAACGCCGACGGCGACCCGGACAATGGCAAATTGGCAACCGACCGCCCGCACGTCTTCAAGGCGTTTGGTGGATATAGCTGGAACTGGTTTGGAAACAGCACAAACCGTACAACGGTTTCTGGTTTCACCACTATCCAGTCGGGAACGCCTTTGACCACGATCTACAACCTCTATGCGTTGGGAACAACCATTCTTAACGGACGCGGAGATCTGGGACGCACAGAAATGTTTACGGAGACCGACCTTTCGGTCAGTCATCGTTATAAATTCGGAAGAGATGCCAAGTTCATTTTGGAACCGTATATCGATCTCCGCAATGTATTCGATGAAGATAACGTGTTGGGAGTCCAGACAAACATCAGTAACACAGACTTCCGTGATACCACATTGACAGCGGCGGGCTGCACAACCTGTGGGGGCGAAGCTGCCGTGTTCCAGACCATTTTCAATGGTGTCGGTATTCGGCAATTTGTTCTTAATCATGTTAACAACACGACGACCGTGCCTGTATCTGGCCGGCGGTTGGTCACCTACGGCCTTGCCAATAATTTCCAGGGTCCTCGCGATATCCGTTTCGGAGTTCGTTTCTTGTTCTAATTAACTTAGTTAGAATAAAACTTGTAAAGCCTGTTCCTTACCGGAACAGGCTTTTTTCTTCCTGCCTTTGCTATTGAGGCTAAAGCCATTAGGAAATGTACTCAAACAAATACGGCTAAAGCCTCAATCAGTGATGTATGCTGTGAGGTTGTCTGAAAAGTCCGAGTCCGGCCTCAGAAATCGAGAATTCGGCAGCTTGGCCATACCGCTGTGTGATCGGAAAGAGGTATTAAATCCGCGTAGCGGATGGCAGGATAGCCCCGTGCGCGATCACGGGGAAAAGGCAACGACAGGAATGGAAAGCCCGTGAATACGGGCGACAGGCTCCAGGCGAATGCTCTGTCGCTGTCTCCAACAGCTTGGACGTTCATCGGATGCTCTTTATGCTTTCGCCATCTCCGACGGCTGAAATCCAAAGAGGCCGCTTTTTCATACCGCCTCTCGCTTTCACTTAAAACACTATACACCGGGCTTAGATTTTGCCTTTTCACGCAAATCACTGATGATTTTTTTCATCTGTTTTGATTCAGCCTCGTCAGGTTTACTATTCTTAAGGTAAATTTCCAGTTCCGATGCCGCCGCCTCGTATTTCTTCATGTCGTTTGCATAAAGCTGGGCAAGCTCCTTATGAATCTCGGGAACCGTAACTTTTGATACCTTTTTAGCCTGCAGAAGGTGTTTTTCAGCGTTTGCAAAGTTTCCCATCAACCGTTCGACTCTTCCGAGAATGTAAAGAACCGGGGCAGAAGCCGGTGCCATTATGTAAGATTGATTGAGCGCGGCCACTGCCGCTTTATAATAATCTTTACCCATGAAAGAGAGAGAATATCCGAGATAATAGAACGAGGTGGCGCTTTTGGGGTTAACCTGGGCAGCTTTGAAAAGAAACGGCACTGCCTCCTCATACTTTTTCATGATAAAGAGCTCTTTACCCACTCGGTGCAGGGCCAGATAGTAGTCTGGAAACAATTCGACGGCCTTGTTCATACCAAGAATGCCTTCGGTGGTACGTTTAGCGTTAAAGTCGAGCATCGCTTTTTCGTAGAGTTTTTTTGCCTCTGGTGGAATCGCTTGTGCAAATACGACTCCGAGCTCAGTTTCGGCCAGGCCGCCCTTTTTCGGCAATAAGGTGAAGTCAAGGACCTGAAAACTCGAGCCGGGCTTCCGCTGTCCTGCGACATCCACGGTGGCAACAGTAGATATCTCGACAGATTGGGTCTGATCCTCGAGGTCGTAACGAAAAGGCAATACACGAACTGAAAATCGCCCGTCGTTGAGCCCCTCGAATGTGTATCTTCCGGAGCCGTCTGAGCGCACACGCCTAATCTGCTGGTAAAAGTCGTTGAGCAATTCGACATCCACATCGACGAGAGGGTTTCGCTGCTTGTCCGAGATAATGCCGGAAATCGTGCTTGAAGCAAAGGTGTTATGGGCAAATACAAGGATCAGTGCAAAAAGCATAGATCCGACAATGGTGCGCCTAGAAATGATTTTTCTCGAAAACATAACCAAAAACCTCCGATCTAAGAAAAAAACTCCGAATATCGCTAACGTGTAGGTGGTGATTAACTATTTTATCAGTAAAATAACAATTTGTTAAGCAAATTACGCGTGACATTTGATTTAGGGCCGTCTCTTTTACCTGGACGCAATTCAGCTGAATTAGGAGTGTATTTTTGCCGGAAAGAATTTATCGCGATTCGGTTCACGACATCATCCGCGTCAATACCGACTCGGCTGAGGGGCGGTTGATTGTTGCGCTGATTGACACTCCGGAATTTCAGCGTCTCAGGCGGATTCGGCAGCTTGGGCTGGCGTATTTTGCGTATCAGGCGGCGGAGCATTCGCGGTTTACGCATTCGTTGGGGGCGTTTCATCTCGCGGCCCGGATGATCGCGAAGTTAAGGCTTGGTTACGAGATAGCCGACGAGGCTCAAACCGCCGTGCGGGTTGCCGCACTGCTTCACGACATCGGTCATGGTCCGTTTTCCCATGTGATCGAATCGATCCTCGATTTTCATCATGAAGAATTTACCATCGAGGCCGTTCTGAGCGGGGAAACGGCGGTCGGACGGTTGCTGCGGCAATTTTCTTCTGGGCTCGCCGATGATGTAGCGGCGATCATTCGCGGAGATTTTCGCCATCGGGCGCTGGCACAGCTTGTCTCGTCGCAGCTGGATGTTGACAGGATGGATTATCTGCTCCGCGACAGCCTGATGACCGGTGCGAAATACGGCATCTACGATCTCGAATGGATTATCAAATCCATTGAGATAAACGAGCGGGACGATCATTTATATGTATCGGCGCCCGGCATTTATGCGGTTGAGGATTATCTGCAGGCTCGCTACTACATGTATCGCCAGGTTTATTTTCACCGGACGCTGCGATCTGCGGAGGCAATTCTGCGAATGCTGTTAAAGCGGGCGCTTTTTCTCTATAAGAATGTCGGCGCGGTCTGGAATGCGGCGGAAACGCCAATGGAAAAAATCCTGGCCGGTGAGAAACTCGATCTCGCGGAGCATCTGGAGCTCGACGACACGGATGTGATGTTCAGCATCAAGCGTTGGCGGCATTCGAGTGATCCGATTCTGTCGGATTTGGCAAAGCGATTCCTCGACCGCCGCCTTTTCAAGGCCTTCGACCTCGATATGCCGGAGGAAAAGCGTCCATCGTTTGTGGCCGAATCGCGGCGGATCGTGGCGGACGCCGGTTTTGATCCTGAATACTATTTCGTAGAGGACACCGCCGGCAACGCGCCGTATTCGTTCTATTCAAAAGACACATCGGACGCCAAAAATCTGATCTTTGTTGAGGAAGGTTTTTCGCGCCCGGAGATTCGCGAGATCTCTATGGTAAGCTCGGCCGTCCGGGGCCTGCAAGAAGGCTACCGCATCCATCGCATATGTTTCCCGGCGGAATTGAAAGATAAGATTGGAGTGCTTTATCATAAAAACTGAAAGCGGCCTGCACAAGCCCGCGCGTAAGCAAGGGCGAAACGTTCAACTTGCGTTTTTCGCCCTTGCTTACGCGCGGGCTTGTGCAATAGGTGTCGCTGCGTTACTTTTCCTTTCTTCCGCTTCCGCGCAGAAGATCGCTGTTCTGATGCCTGATAAAACCGACGCGAGCCGGGATTTTGCCGAAAGATTAGGAGAGCAACTGGCCATCAAGGCGAATGTTCTGGATTTCTCGTTGGCGGAATCCGCCTACGCCTCGGTCTCGCCTGCTACGCCGTTTAATTTGCCGGCGGAAGAATCGAAACGATTGGGAGCGGCGATTGGTTGCGATTTTTTTATTCTGCTCCGATCGGCAAACCAGCGACGAAGCTCGTTTCAAAAGGCCGAATATTATGAATCATACGCCGCGATTTTTCTCGTGAGCGCCCGAACCGGGCGGCTTGTCCTTTGGACGATGCCGACGTTTGAGGCGTCGCAACCATCCGTCGCGGCCGCCATGCTGGCTGGGTCGGTGTCGCTGATCGCCGCAAAGATCGTTGAAAGCATGCGTTCCGCGGTAAGAGAGGAGATCGCGGAGCGCGATGATGTCTCTATTGAGGAAGTACCGGAAGAAAACTCGCCCGAAGCGAAAAACTTTCGCTCACCCGTTCCCTATCGCCGCATTAAACCTGAATACACAGCCAAAGCGGCGTTTTACGATGTCGTGGCGACCATCGATATCCTCGTCGATCTGAGCGCAAGCGGCGTTATCCTGCGGACACGCATCGTCCGTTGGGCGGGCTACGGCCTTGACGAGTCGGTCGATAAAACCGTCCGCGCCATGAACTGGCTTCCCGCGACGCGAAACGGCAAATCATTGCCGATGCGGTTTTTGCTGCGGTACAATTTTAAGAAGGTGCTTTGAGTCCCACGCTTTGAGTCCCGCCTTTAGGCGGCCTCTTCGCCGGCAAAGAAGCCGCCTAAAGGGCGGGACTCAAAACGCAGCCGCCAAAACGCGGGACTCAGAACCTACGATGAAAATTCTCCGGGCTACAATGCGAATGGTGCTTTTCGTTACCGCGACGCTTGGCGTTTATTCAATCTGGTTTGTCACGCGCATCTTCGTTCCCAACAAGATATATTGGCGGCAAGTAATCTTCGGTGCATGGACAAAGAGCTTTGTCCGAATCTCTAATATGCAGGTCGAGGTCATCGGTACGCCGCCCAAGCCTCCGTTCTTTCTCGTCACAAATCACCTCAGCTACACCGACATCGGGGCCATCCGCGCCGTCGTAAAAGGCGTCTTTGTCGCAAAGGCCGAGGTCAAAAAGTGGTTCCTCGCCGGGCGGATATGCCGCGACATGGGCACGATCTTTATTGACAGAACAAACCGCCGCGACATCCCGCGGGCAGGTGAAAAGATCATCGAAAGGCTCGAAGCCGGCGAAGGCGTCGTCGTTTTCCCCGAAGGCACAAGCACGAAAGGCGAAAAGGTGATGCCGTTCAACTCCTCATTCCTCGAATTCGCCGCCCGCGGCAACGTCCCCGTCTCATACGCCGCGATCACCTACCGCACCCCGCCCGACGAGATACCGGCGAGCATGGCCGCCTGCTGGTGGGACGACATCACCTTCTTCGCCCACCTCTGGCGGCTTTTTAAGGTAAGGGAATACACCGCGATAATAAATTTCGGAGCCGAGCCGGTAATGAACGCCAACCGCAAAGCCTTAGCAACCGAGCTAAGACAGCGGGTGGCGGAAAAGTTTGTGCCGGTTGTGTAGGTTTTGAGTCCCGCGTTTACGCGGCCTCTTCGCCGGCGAAGTAGCCGCGTAAACGCGGAACTCAAAGCGCGCCCTCTCAAGTTTTTTACGGCGTTGGTGGCGGTGGTGGTGGTGGTGGCGTGTTTGATTTCGGAGCGCGTTCGAGGTGTGAGGCGACGGTCCGGGCGCCTAGAACCTGGGGTTGATCTTGATATTTAATTTTTACGATCGCGTTAG
>JANPCJ010000356.1:0-18996 GCA_031430895.1 Chloracidobacterium sp.
TGGGTTGAAACCCACGGCTAAATTCACGTCACCGCTACGCGGTGAAGGCCGAACACCTTCGCAAAGAACATATGATAACTCCATTGGTGTCAGGGGCTTACAGCCTTAACTTGGCGCGAATGGGGCTTGCCCCCGCTCTTACTCAACCATCCTGCTTGTTATCGGAACCCTGGACTATCCGACTGTAAACAGCCGGGTCGACGTTTCCCCCGCTCACAATCAAACAAATCTTATTATTAGAGAACCGGTCAGCATCTTCCAGAATAGCTCCCAAACTCAACGCCCCGGTTGGCTCACACTTTAAGTTCACGAGTCCGAAATAAAGTCGGACAGCGGCAGCAATCGTTTCATCCGAGACTTCGATAATGCCGGCGACGCCGTCCTTGATAATTGCCCAGTTGAGATTGCCGAGCGAAAGCGTCCGGGCGCCGTCGGCGATTGTCTGCGGCTCGGATTCATTTCTTACAATTTCCCCGGCTTGCAGAGAAAGTGATGCGTCGTTGCCGAGCTTCGGTTCCGCACCAAACGCTCGTGTTTTCTTACCATGACGACAAAAAGCGGAGATGATGCCTGAGATCATCCCGCCTCCGCCAACCGGTGCAATCACGATGTCAAAATCTTTCGCGGCCAGCTCATCTCCGAGCGACGCATTGCCCTCGATCACAAACTTGTCGTCATAAGCGCTGGCAAAATAGGCATCCGGCATTTCGGCCGCAAATTGAGCAACCCGTTCGATTCGGCTGACCTTCGTCACATCGATCAGATCAACCGTCGCGCCATAACCGCGAACAGCGTCCACCTTGACGCGGGCCGATGTATCGGGCATCACCACCGTACATTTCTTTCCCAACAGCTTGCAGGCGTAGGCCAGGGCCTGACCAAAATTACCCGACGAAGCCGTTAGTATCTCGTCATTAGGGACGTTCAATGCCAGGTTATAGGCCGCGCGAAATTTAAAACTGCCGGTGTGCTGAAACGTCTCGGTCGCAATGGTCAGATCAAGCCCCAAATGGTCGCGGAGCTTTGCCGGGACGATGAAAGTCGTCGGATTAATTGCCTCGAGAAGGGTCTTCATAAGAACAAGATTAACGCGCGATTCGGCAGGCTCAAAACGCCGACGGTCATTCAACTGAAAAACATCTACAGGTCAGGAAGGGCGGCTCTGCCCCCGCTCTTTTGGATGGGACAGCAAGAGCGGGTGCAGAGCAACCCTTCCTGACTGCAAGCTGGGCTGAGTTGCGCGCGTTATTTGCTTTTTCTGCTTGCGCCTTTTCGACTTTGAGTTAAAATCTTGGTATGGAAAAAGCACAACTTCGTATGGAAAAAGCGCAATTCGGTATGATCGGCCTTGGAACGATGGGTCGCAACTTTCTGCTAAACGTCGGCGAGAAGGGTTTTTCGGGCATTGGATATAACCGCGATCCGGCGAAACTCCAGCTTTTATTTGACGAGCGGCAGGGATTTGACCTCCAGGGCGTCAGTACGCTGCCTGAGTTTGTCAACGGCCTCGCCCTGCCGCGCAGGATTATGCTGCTCGTACCCGCCGGCCCGGCCGTCGATTCTGTCATCGAGGAGCTTTTGCCGCATCTGCAGCTTGGCGACATGATAATCGATGGTGGTAATTCACACTTTTCCGACACCGAGAGGCGTGAGACCTATCTCACCGAAAAGGGAATGGAGTTTATCGGCGTCGGCGTTTCCGGCGGCGAAGAGGGCGCCCGGCACGGTGCGAGCATCATGATCGGCGGCAACCCGGCGGTTTACGAACATGTGCGTCCAATATTCGAGGCGGCGTCGGCAAAAGTGAACGGTGAGCCATGTGCCGCCCATGTCGGGAACAGCTCAGCCGGGCATTTTGTCAAAATGGTGCACAACGGTATCGAATACGGCCTGATGGAGCTGATTTGTGAGGCATACGACCTGCTCAAGAACGGCTATGGCATGAGCGGCCCCGAAATCGGTGCCCTCTTTCGCGAATGGGACGGCGGCGAATTGAATTCGTTTCTTATCGACATTACGGCAACGGTTCTCAGTAAGAACGACGCAGATACGGGCAAACCGCTCGTCGAGCTTATTCTCGACACCGCTGGGCAAAAGGGCACGGGCAAATGGACTTCGCAGGCGGCGCTCGATTTCGGCGTCCCGATCCCGACGATTGATTCATCAGTCACAATGCGGCAAATTTCCGCCCGCAAGGATGAGCGAGTAGCCGCTGCCGGAGCACTCGGTGTTGTCCAGGCCAAAAAGATCGACGGCGACCGCGAACAAGCTATCGAATCGCTGCGAAAGGGATTGCATCTTGCGTTCATCGTGACCTATGCCCAGGGCATCTCGCTGCTCCGGGCTGTTTCGACCGAGAAAAACTACGACCTCGACCTCGTCGAGATCGCAAAAATCTGGCGCGGCGGCTGCATTATCCGTGCCCGTCTGCTCGAAGACATCCGTCAGGCATATTCGGCCAATCCAGATCTCTCAAATCTCCTCATGGCCGACAATTTCCGCGAAACGATCAAGGCGGAATACGCCGCGCTCAATGACACGGTCGCCGCATTCGGAAAAGCCGGACTTCCCTGCATGACGGCGGCGGCAACGCTCAATTACCTGACCGCGTTCGCCTCCGAACGTCTTCCGGCCAACCTGCTGCAGGGCCAGCGAGACTTCTTCGGCGCGCATACCTACAAACGCATCGACAAAGAAGGTACGTTCCACACGCCGGATTGGGACAAATAGGGGAAGGGGCGGCCAAATCTCGGACATCGTCCTCGTCACCGTCAACCCGTAAATGTCCAACAAACTTCAGTTTGTTGCTTCGCGCGGGGGCAACAAACTGAAGTTTGTTGGACTAGTCACTATCTCCCACGCGTCTTCGGCTTTGAGGAGTTTGGACATGAGGGATGCATGGACCGAGTGGCCGCTTTTTTCGGCGGTTATTTTGGCTTGAAGGGGCATTCCGAGTAGGGCGAAATCGCCGATGATGTCGAGGATTTTGTGGCGGACGAATTCGTCGTCGAAGCGGAGCGGTGTTTCGTTTAGCATGCCGTCGGGTGTGAGGACAATCGCGTTGTCGAGCGAGCCGCCGAGGGCGAGATTTGCCTTTCGCAGCATGTCGATCTCGTGGGTAAAGCCAAATGTTCGGGCCGACGCGATCTCTCTGCCGAACGATCCGTTCTTGAAAACAAAATTGAGCGATTGCCGTGAGATAAACGGGTGCGGGAAGTCAATTACGCATTCAATCTCGTAGCCCGCGGCAGGTTCAATCGACATTTTCCTGTCGCCTTGTTCAAACTCGACGCGTTCGAGAACACGGAATACGCGGCGCTCGGACGCCTGTTCGGTAACTCCCGCGTTTTCGATCGCCGCGATAAAATCCTCGCTCGAACCGTCCATGATCGGAATCTCGATATTGTCGAGTTCGATAAAGCAATTATCTACATCCGCCCCGCGCAAGGCCGACAGCAAATGCTCGCAGGTCGAAAGAACAACGCCGCGGCGCATCAATGTCGTCGCATAGGCGCAATGCGAGATATATTCGACCGACGCCGGTATCTCAAAATTATCGAGATCGGTGCGGACGAAGATATAGCCGGTATTTTCCGGAGCGGCCTTTAACGTGAGATTAACCGCAACGCCGGTGTGCAGGCCGACGCCGCTGATGTTGATCGGTTTTGCGAGTGTGGTTTGTTTCATTCCAACATATCTATCTGACATCTCTATATCAATATCCGTGCCAGCGTGATGATATTGCCAACCGGCGTGTTTATCTGTGGCAGAAACACTTTTTTGTTGCGTTAAGGCAACAAACTTGTGGCAGAATTTACTAATAGAGTGTAAGACATTACAATCTAAGTTGGTCTTTTGTGGACGTTTGCAGGAGTAGTAGATGCCGGTAATCTCGATCTTTTACGGTATTACCGTTTACATGTTTTTCCTCGATAATCGTCGGCACAAACTGCCTCATATACATATTCAGCACGGAGACGATGAGGCAGCTCTCGGAATTCCTGACGGTGAAGTTCTGGAGGGAAATTTGCGGCGAAAACAATTGCGGTTGGTTCAGGCGTGGATAGAGATTCATCAGGATGAGTTGATGAGAAATTGGGAAAGGGCCATTAACGGCAAATCGGTGTCAGGAATAGAGCCGCTGAAATAATATGAATAAGGTGATAGAAGCAAGGGCTAACAACGATCATACATTGGACTTGAAGTTCAATGACGGGTCGCGTCGTAGATTCGATATTAAACCTTATCTCGAAATGGATGTTTTTTGCGAGTTGAAGGACATTGCCTATTTTTCGAATGTTTCCGTCGCGTATGGAACTGTCCATTGGCCGCATGAACAAGACATTTCCCCGGACACACTCTACATCGAAAGCGAGCTGATAAATTAAGAGCAATTATGCCAATAGAAACCGCCGGTCAAAAGGCCGCGAAGATTACGAAGATACGGATCGAGAATTCGGCGACGATCACGCTTCCGAAAGACGCGGAAAAGAACATCAACAAGGTGCTCGATTTTTTGCCGATTGAGCAAATACGAGGTGTTGAGAAGATAAAGCTCGTCGATTTTATTAACGATCCGCGTTTGAAGAACATGGACGTTCCATTAAAAGGCGATCTGCCGGGGCTTTATCATCCACGGGCCGGAAACCAGGCTCCATGGATGGAGATGTCGATGGGAGCGCTGCTGCAGCCGACCGAGGGTTTTGTCAAGAAATTCATGGCAAAAAGCTCGTTTAAGGGCAATCTCGCCGGTCTGATCTTTTCGCTTATCGGTCAGCACTATTTTCTAACCCAAAAACATTCGGTAAAACGCACGAGTCTCGAACCGCAAATCAGACAATATGCTGAAAAGAACTTAAAGGCGTGGAGCGAAAAGCAGGCGGACGGAAGCGTTCGGGCAAAAATATTTAAACCGTTCCGTCCCATGCTCGAGCGTTGGGCGAAATGGTTGAATAAAAAAGCCGCTCAGGCACAGAAATAGTTGGGAGTGGTAAGTTGTGAGTGATGAATGAAAGAAAGTGCGTTACGAGTAAAATCATTCTCGTTTGCCTTGCGAGTTGTTAAGCTCTACAAACATTTGACGGTGGAACATAAGGAATACGTTTTGTCGAAGCAAGTGCTTCGGTCTGGAACCTCGATCGGTGCAAACATCGAGGAAGCCCAACATGGTCAATCGCCTCTGGATTTTATTCATAAATTGTCGATAGCTCAGAAAGAGGCGTCTGAAACAAATTATTTGGATTCGACTACTTTGGGGAAGCGAATATTTAAATGACAATATGGCAAAGTCGCTTCTTGCGGACTGTGACGAAATCCAGCGAATGCTTACGGCCTCGATTAAAACATCGAAAGCAAACTTGGAGAAGAGTAAAGGAGAATTGTGAGAGGTAAGTGGTGAGTGATGAATGAAAGAAAGAAAGAAAGAAAGGAACCTCGAATCGGTGCAAACATCGAGGAAGTTTTTTATAACTCATCACTCACAGTTCACCACTTATAACTATTCATATGAACTATTGGCTCGTTAAACAGGAACCCACCGACTATTCGTGGGATGATTTTGTACAGGACGGCAAGACCGATTGGACGGGTGTGCGAAACTATAAGGCCCGGAATTTTCTCAAGGAAATGAAAGAGGGCGACAAGGTTTACTATTATCACTCGAATGTCGGGAAGGAAGTAGTCGGAATTGCGGAGGTCACAAAGGAGGCATTTCCCGATCCGACGGATACTGCATGGCACGCGGTCGAATTAAAACCGTCGAAACCTCTGAAAAAACCTGTCACGCTTGCCGATATTAAAGCTAACAAGGCGCTCGCGAATATTTATCTCGTTCGACAGCCGCGATTTTCGGTCATGCCGCTAACGAAAGATGAATTCGACGAGATATTAAGCATGTCGAAATGACTGGAGGGCAAGCATCCCTGCTTGCCAGTCCATATCATTCGAACTTACACCGGCAAGCAGGATGCTCGCCCTCCAGTCTATGCTAAAAGAAGCCGTCGAATACTACCATCAACTCCTAAACGACCCGGAAATCGCGTCGGCATCGCTAAAGATGCTCGACGAGGGCCTCGAAAGCTCGAAGCTTATCTTTGGCGGCCGACGTTTGTCGCCCTATCTTCGACCTCATTTTGTGACGGAGAAAGATTGGGCAATGATCACGGAGACGGGAGCCACGATTTTTGGCGCTTTGCAGAAAGTAAAAGACGCGGCCGTGGCTGACGATAAAATCCTCGACGAGCTCGGCGTGACCGAGATCGAGCGGGAATTAGTCAAGATCGACCCCGGATACTCACACGTCTCGCCGACATCGCGCCTCGATTCTTTTCTCACTGAGGACAGTTACTCTTACGTCGAGCTAAATGGCGAAAGTCCGGCGGGAATTGCTTTTGCAGATTCGGCCACACAGATTTTTCAATCTCTGCCCGTGATGAAGAAGTTTGGCGAGCGATATGAACTTCGCGGTCTTGAGGGCAGATCGAAAATGCTCGATGTTCTGCTCACTTGCTACGAAGAATTCCTTGGTCGCCGGCCTGAACGCGAGCCAACAATTGCGATTGTCGATCTCAAAGACCTGCCGACGATCAAGGAGTTCGAGCTTTTCAAAGAGTATTTCGAAGCCAACGGACATAAAGCAATAATCTGTTCGCCCGACACGCTCGAGTTTGACGGAGAGTTTCTAAAACACGACGGCACGGTCATCGACATTGTTTACAAACGCCTGTTGGTCAACGAATATCTCCCGATAATGGATTTACAAAGCGCGTTGCTCGACGCGTATCGTGCCGGGGCGGTCTGCATGGTCAACAGCTTTCGCGGCAAACTCGTCCACAAAAAAGCGATCTTCGCCGTGCTGACAAATGAGCGATACAAACACCTTTTCAGCGACGAAGAGATGTCCGCGATAACAAAACATGTTCCCTGGACGCGCATGTTTCGCGAAGAAACGACGGAAAACAAGGGCGAGACGATCAATCTTGTCGAATGGACTCGGTCTAATTCGCACAAACTCCTTCTAAAACCAAACGATGATTACGGCGGTCACGGAATATACATTGGTTGGAATTCGAGCACCGCCGAATGGGACGACGCGATCTCCAATGCGCTAAAAGACGGCGATTATCTAATTCAGGAACGCGTAAAAACCGCAAAAGAAACTTTCCCGATGATCACAGACGACGACGGAAACTGGGAAATGGTCGAGCAGCTCGTAGATCTCGACCCGCTGCTCTTCCTCGGCAAAGTCGGCTCGGCGTTTACGCGGCTTTCTTCCAACGAGCTGGCAAACGTAACCGCCGGCGGAGGAATGGTGCCGACGTTTGTGATAAGTGATTAAAATCATTTGCTTTTTCTCAAATGTAAAATGTTATAAAATTTCACTTGCCATGGAAATGACCTTAAACAACAAAATACTTACGGTAAATATACCGGTTGGAAATATCCCGCCGAAAGAAGTTAAAGAGATGATCTCACTTTTTAAGGTTGTTTTGTCTTCAAGAAAAAGAAAGATGACATTAAAGGAAGCTGAGAATCTAGCGGAAGAAATTTCCGAGGAAATGAAAGAATCATGGTGGGATTGCAATAAAGACAGTATTTTGAAAATGATCAACGAGCATGAAAGTAAGAGTCGTAGTTGATACTAATGTCATAATTACAGCGCTTATTTCAGGGGATTCGGGTCTTTTAGTACGATTACTTGATTCCGAAATCTCACTGGTCGCACCTAAATTTATTGTCACGGAACTCTTTAAACACGCCCCGAGAATTTTTACTCAATCCAATCTTCCTGAAGATTCAGTATTAAGCCTATTATCATTACTCATAGATCGTATTTATCTTTTTAACGACGAACAAATTTCAATTGGCAGTTGGGTTGAAGCAAATAGATTATGTCGTGATGTTGATATAAAAGATATGTCTTTTGTCGCATTGGCACTCGAAAATGAAGGGTATCTTTGGACGAATGACAAAAAGCTGAAACTTGGCCTGAAACGAAAAGGATTTTTTAAGATCTATAAATAATGTCACGACTAAAAAAACTTACTGACGAATATTTATTGCGTGAGGAAAAACTCAAACTCGGCGGCGGTCGTGACAAGATCGAAAAGATCCACAAACAGGGCAAATTGACCGCGCGTGAGCGCATCGACCTGCTGCTTGATCCGGATACTTTCCAGCAAGAGATCGGCCTCCTCGTAGCTTACGACCAATACGACGGCCAGGCTCCGGCGGCGGCGGTTGTGACGGTGGTTGGCAAGATTCAGGGCCGCGAATGTGTCGTGGTGGCTAATGACGCGACGATTAAGGCCGGTGCGTGGTATCCCGAAACGATAAAAAAGATATTGCGGGCGCAGGAGATCGCGATGCGCAATCGTGTCCCGATTATCTATCTTGTCGATTCGGCGGGCGTGAATCTGCCATATCAGGGCGGTGTCTTTCCCGGCCAATACGGGGCCGCGCGCATCTTTTATTACAACTCGATAATGCGGCGATACCTGAAGGTGCCGCAGATCGCCGCCGTGATGGGAATGTGCGTCGCGGGCGGAGCGTATCTGCCCGCCCTTAGCGACGTTATCCTAATGGTCGAAGGCACGTCATTTATGGGTCTCGGCGGGGCAAATCTTGTAAAAGGCGCCACAGGCCAAACCATCGACAACGAGACCCTCGGCGGAGCCATGACCCACAACTCCATCTCCGGCGTTGCCCATTACAAAACCAAGGACGACAGATCGTGTCTCGAGAAGATTCGCGAGCTAGTTAGCGAACTGCCGACAAAGGAACAGACGCGCGTCTCAATGTCAGAACCGGGTGCGGTAGCGTCTGGGGTCCGTGAACTCTTCAATATTATACCTCAGGATCACCGCGCTCCTTATGATATGCGGGCAGTCCTCAATTGCATCGTTGACAAGAACCCAGTCGCTACCGCTCCCGGTTCTGACAACACGATTGACGAATTCCAGGCCGATTTTGCAAAAGAAATGATCTGCGGAACGGCGCGAATTGGCGGTATTCTCGTCGGAGTAATCGCAAACAGCCGCGGCATTGTACGGCGGGCTGTTAGCCTGCCGAAACCGGCGGACGGAGAGACCAACAGTCCGTCCTACGGTCCGCCGCGGTTCGGAGGCATCGTCTATACCGAATCCGCCGAGAAGACCGCCTATTTCATCGAGAATTGCGACCGCCACGCGACGCCATTGCTCTTTGTCCAGGACGTTTCCGGCTTTATGGTCGGCGCCGAGGCCGAGCATAGCGGAATTATCCGCGCAGGTGCCCGATTTGTCGAAGCGATGGCGACCGCCACTGTGCCAAAGATCGTCCTCACCGTCAACCACGCCTCCGGTGCCGGATATTACGCGATGGCGGGCCAGGGTTTCGATCCGGATTTTATATTCTCGCTTCCAACGGGCCGAATGGGCGTCATGGAAGGCGACAGCGCGGCCCAGGCGATCTATGGTACGCAGATCGAAAAGCTAAAAAAAGAAGGCAAAGAGCCGCCGGCGGAAATGCTGGCGGAAATGCAGGCTGTTCGTGACACCTATGATAAGGAATTGGATGCCAAACACGCCGCCGCCCGCGGTCTCGTCGACGCGATCGTCACGCCAGAGAATGTTCGCGATTCGCTGATTCTGGCGCTCGAGACTTGTCTTAACACCAGTTCTCCGCATATCGGTGCTTTCGTCCTCCCGTCGATTTAGATTCGTTTCAAAAGAGGTGCTATGTCAAAGAACAAAGCCGGTTCATTGCTTGCTATCGGGCTGTGCCTGATCGTGATTTTGGGGTGCAGTCGATTTGGAAAGGTCACGAATGAAGTAGTAACAAAGCCGCCCGCCGAGGATTCAAAAACGTTCACGCTGAACGGAAAAGAATGGAACAGTTTCGATCTCGACCAGACGGATGTAAAGGCCGAGTTCCCCGGCAAGCCGGCGGACAAAACCCCGCCGCTCCCCGCATCCTTCAGAGCCGTTTTTTCCTCAATGCGTATTCATTCGTATGACGAAAAAGACTTCCAGTCCAGCGTTACCCAACTGGTCCCCACGGGCAATAGAAAATTCCAGGTAAAAGAGCTGGCCGATACGAGCATGGCCGCCATGAAAAAACAGATTCCCAACCTCACCTATACGCTCGACATCGAGTCCGAAAGCAAAGCCAAATACAACGGCTCCTTTACAAAAAACGGAAAAACCTACGATGTCCGAGGCTGCTGCATCTACAAAAAAGGCCCCGATCCGCGAGTATGGGCGGTCATCACTCTGTACCCGACCGACAACGCCGACGCCCGAACCGCCGGTCAAAGAATCATCGACTCAGTCATATTCAAAGGCGCGACCGACGAATGCAAGTAGACAGGTTTCGTTCAGCCAGAGCGGTTTTTTCCGGTGCCTGAAAGGCACAAATATAATAGCGTCGGGAGCATCCCGACGAGCAGTCGATTGGAATTGCTGCCGTATCATTGGTTTTGAGACAGCCTCCATAGCTTTTCCGCTCGGCGAATCGGAACGAGAACTCGAACGGCTTTTCGGCTTGGCAAAAAGGTTTAATTACTTATCCAAAAACTTAGCAATTCCATTCTGACAGTCGTCGGTCATGCGCGCCTTTGCGTTGACCACGACGCCTTTTTCGATGGCGGTTTGGTAGGTGTCGGCGTCGATGTCGTAGAGGAGGTGTTTTGTCATCGCGACGGCGGAGCCGCTGCTACCAGCGTAAATGTTGGCGAAGTCTATCACGGCGTCGGCGAGTTCGTCGTTGGGGGCGACGCGGTTGATGAGGCCGAGGGCGAGGGCTTCGTCGGCGGTGAATTCGAAGCCTTGGGTGAGCAATTCAAAGCTCTTCTTTTCACCGAGATTTCGACGCAGTATCGCCGCCACCATCGCGGGAACAAAACCGATCTTGACCTCAGGATAACCAAACCGCGCGGACACGCTTGCAACAACCAGATCGCACGCCGAAGCAAGCCCGCACCCGCCCGCAAGAGCCCGCCCCTGCACCGCCGCGATCACCGGAACGCGAACGCTTCTGATCAGAGCAAACAACTCAGCCAGCGAACGCGCATCCTCGATATTCTCTTCGTACGAAGCGGTCGCGATCCTTTGTATCGAAGACAGATCCGCACCTGAGCAGAAATCCTTCCCTGCACCGCGGATCACAATAGCACGTAGTTTGCCGTCCTCATCCGCCGCTCGCAAGGCGTCTTTCAACGCCGCGATCAGCTCGTCATTCAAAGCATTCCGCTTTTCAGGCCGATTGAGTTCGATCACTCGGATGCTCTCGTGATTTGAAATAGTGATGACACTACTCATTTTGTGCGGTTGATTTTGTGATGCTCGTCAGCATCTTAGCCAATTCGGTTCGATCTAAGTCTAGAGAGTTAAATTCTACTTCCGACATATAGTCGCCAAATAAGAGCAATTGCAGCCAATACTCAGTCTCGGCGGCCTTGCGTCTCGCTACGCCCATCTCTAAACCAAATCGTTCGCGGCTTTCACCATAGACCGCTTCCTTTACATGCTTCCCGATGTTGGTGCCCGCAATTAGAACTTCCCGGCTGAGAGTATATTCCTTTTTCTCATCGACCAGATATCTGTGAAGCCGAACGATCCGCATCGCAAAAGCAAGCGATTTCACAACGATTGGATTGTCAGTATCAGGCTTCATATAATTACTAATTACAAATTATTTAAGTAAATAATTTGTAATTGCCAAATGCGTAATTTTTAATTGCTACCTAAAATCAAAATAATTTTGCCGCCTTATCTATCTCAGCCGCAAAATTCTCCAACACTCTTGAGACTATCAGTATCTGCTCGTTCGCTTCTTTCCAGTCACGCTGTTCGATCGCCTCGCGGACGCCGGGCAGGGTTTTTACGCCATATCCGGTGTAAAATCCGGGAGCGTAGATCTGATGCCGAAACCAATCGCGGCGCGGCAGTCCTTCGGAGCGGGTCAGAGATCGCTCGGATTTATACAGGATCTCGTCAAGTGATTTTTGCATCGACGGGGACATCTGTTTGCCGTCCGATGCCTTTTTATAGTTTTTCGCGCTCTCGTTCAGCCTTGCCATGGCATTTTGCAAAGGAGCGAAATTTACAAACGGCACGTTCTCTTTTGATTTCGGAACAACGATCGTCTCGGTCGGGTCTTGAACGGATTTCCACATTCCGGTGGAAATAGCCTGATTCATCACCTTCGTATCTTCGCGCATCGTGTCGGTCAGGCGCGTAACTTCGCCGACGTATTGTGAGACGGTGTCGGCAAAGTTTGTGAATTCGAAAGGCAGTGTTTCGGCGTTTGCCAAACGAAGAACGGCGTGACCGCAGACTTTTGAGAGAGCTATGCCGTAAGCAAAACCGGGATCGCCAAAACGCGTGAAATGATCAAAAGAATCGTAGATAGAATGATACGATCCGCCGCCATCCTCGCCGCCAAAACCGATGTTTAACGATGCTATTCCGAGATGCTGGAGAAATGGGGTGTAATCGGAGCCTGATCCGAGAGCATATATCCGCGAATCGGAGCGCGTCATTGCTTCTGCTCGCTGCGCGGGCGAGCCGTTTACGATCTGCTGCGCCCTAGCACGTTCCCAGACGGACATTTTTGTCTGCGGGTCGGGAATATCACGACCGACCTCATTGATAAACTTTTCTAAAGTATGCGAACCTCCGATGCCGAGAAAACCGCGGCCGTTGGAATCCGTATTTATATACGCGACGGCCTTTTGCCGCAATTCGGCGGCGTGTGTCTCAACCCATTCGGTCGAACCGATTAATCCCTGCTCTTCGGCATCCCACGCGGCGTAAATTATTGTCCTCTTAGGTTTCCATCCCGTTTTCGCTAATTCGCCTATGGCCCGCGCCTCTTCCATTTCGGCGACCATTCCGCTTATCGGGTCATCAGCGCCGTTTACCCAGGCGTCGTGATGATTTCCGCGAATTATCCATTGGTCAGGCCGTTCGCTGCCGGGCATTTTGGCGATCACGTTGTAGATCGTTTTCATGTCCCAATTAAATTCGAGCTTCATTCGGACCGTCGGCGTCTTCCCGCCGAAATGATAGGTGATCGGCAGCGATCCGCGCCAGGCGGCGGGAACAACCGCCCCATCGAGATTTCTTAAAAGGGGGAGAGCGTCACCGTATGAGATGGGAAGCACGGGAATTTTTGTCAGAGTGGGAGCCGTTTTAATATCAATTCGCTTTGCGCCCTTTACCGCGCCGATGCCTTTTGTCAGTGGATCTCCCGGATGTGTCGGCATATCCATGACCGAGCCGCGCTGAACGCCATTTTCGTTGCGATAAGCCCCTTTCGGATAAACATCGCCCTGGAAATAGCCATCGTCGCGCGGGTCAGAATAGATAAGGCAGCCAACCGCACCGTGTTCGGCCGCGACCTTTGGCTTAATTCCCCGCCACGATCCGCCGTAGCGCGATATCACGATCTTTCCTTTTACGTCGATCCCTCGGCGTTCCAATTCTTCATAATCCGCGGGCGTCCCATAATTGACATACACTAAAGCTCCCGTCACGTCGCCGTCGATAGAATATGCGTTGTACGACGGCAATTGCTCGCTCTGCTGTCCGGAGGTCGCATCTTCCTTTACGGCTGGCTCAATCAGTCCCAAAGTATATTTTTCCGGTGCGGTCATTTCCACAATCCGGGTTCTCGGCGTCGGAAACAGCACTTCAAATTGCTCGATCTCAGTCTGAAATCCCCACGATTTAAACTGGGCCGCGATAAACTCGGCATTTTCTTTATCATACGGCGACCCGAGATGATGGGGACGGGCCGAAAGCCGTTTCATCCAATCCCGGAGATTATCCGGTTTCAGGAACGAATCAAACTTCGCCTCGACTGCCCGCTGGCTCTGAGCGGTGTCCGAAGAAAAGCCCATCAACGGCTGCGTCCCGGAGGTCATCGACTGAGCCATAACCGAAGCGGATAGGGTGAAAGTGAATACCGTGCGACAAAACGATCTGAACATAGGGCCTCCGAAAAGTTTAAGAGATATATTGAGAATGGAGATATTGTAAGGCAATCGGGTCAAAATCAGCGACTCATCTGCAGACGGCATGGCACAACCAAACGTAATCTCGTTCATGAAAGCCCCAAATCAGCGGCTTCTGCGTCCGAGAGATCAATCGACATCCTGAGCAAGGCAGTCGAAAACGTCTTTCCCTGCGCATCGGTCATCAAACTTCGTGTCCCGCCGCCGCCGAGCGATTCGTGGAGCAGAAAGTTCAATGCCTTCAGATTCGGCAGCTCAAAACGCTCGACAGCTCCTTTTACGATCTCGCCAAAATGCGTTTTCACCCGCTCCGCCGTAACCTCGCGGACGATTAGAGGGTAAATCTTGTCATCGAGAGCGATCAAACCAACATTTGCCGTATCGCCCTTATCACCCGAACGGGCGTGGGCGATTTTTACAAGCTGTATTTTCATAATTTGAGAACGATCTTACTTCATAACTTCGAATACCAAAAAGTAATCCATCCCATCGGCCTTAACAAAATCGTATTGATCCCTCAATTTAAATCCTGCCTGCTTCATCTCATTTATCACGCTATCGTTATCTAAACCGTGGTCGTCGCCAATCCCGTTTTTGTCGATGATCGCCACCAATCCATCCTTCCTTAGTGATTTTCGGACATTCTTCATTAAGCGGATGGGTTCAGCGATCTCGTGATACGTTTTTAGCACCATCACGACGTCGACAGAATTTAAGGGCAGTAATGGATCGTTTGGTTTGCCGAGAATCGTCTTGATATTCGGCAGCTTTTCGTTTTCGGCACGGGCGTTGATGTGGTCGATATACTGCTGATTTATCTCGACGGCGAACACCTTGCCCATGCCAATGCGTTTCGCGGCGCGAACAGTGAACCATCCCGAACCGGCGCCGATATCCGCGACATTTTTCTTGTCCGAGATGCTGAGGATGTCCATCACGCGGTCGATCTGAAGGTTCTTTGCCCGGTTTTCGTCTTCAAAAATAGAAAGATCGCCCGTGTAAGGCTCACTCGTCGGCCGGTTGATGCAGTCGCTCGTCTGCGTTTTCGGTGTCGGGGTCGCTACGCCCTTCGCCGCTTCCTGCACGGCCGTTTCACTCGCTACAAAAAGCATGAAAAAGCCGACGACCAGAGTCAATTTCAGCGCCACCACGGTTACGATAAATCTTCTCATGCCCTTAGGATGATACAGCCGCCACTCTGTTTGCAAGGCATGCCGCAACGGGATCGGCGGCGATCTCATCGATGAGCCCGATTGCGAACGCGCGTTCCGCATCAATCGCCTCGGCCGTGAAAAACATTTCGAGAGCATTCCCTCGCCCGATCAACTGCGGCAGACGCTGCGTCCCGCCCCAGCCGGTGATTATCCCAAGCCCTGAGCCGGGATGAGCGAACTTTGCCGAACTCGAAGCTATCCGCGCATCACACGCCAACGCCAGGTCTAATGCACCGCCAAAACAATATCCATTGACGGCAGCAAAGGTTCGGGTCTCCAAAGCCGCAACTCGTTCCATCAGTTCCTGCCCATACCGCGCAAACGCCGGAGCGGTTTGCTGATTCACAGCTCCAATTTCCCGCAAATCGGCACCCGACGCGAAACTCTGACCGGTGCCGGTGAAAACGAGGGCCTCGATCTCGGGCCGCGTGCGAACTTCATCCAGAACTAGATGCATCTGATCGAGCACCGTCACAGACAGCGGATTCCTGATCTCCGGTCGCGTAAACCTTACGATCATTACCCGGTCCCGGTATTCAACAGTCAGTTCGTCAGACATTCTCAGAAATATTTAACCACAGAGAACACGGCGCTCACAGAGAAGGAAATGGGCTGGGCCCGCGCGTATGCAAGAGCAATACTCTCAAGTTGCGTGTCTCGCCCTTGGTTACCCGCGGGCTGGTGCATTTGTGTCTCCGTGGTGAATATTTCTGTCCACCCAACCAAACTGCTAAGATATTCGACATGTTCCGAACAAACAAAGCCCATCCCTGGCACGGAATTCCAATTGGCGACGAGGCTCCGGCAAATGTGACCGTCTTCGTTGAGATCGTGCCGCGCGATACGGTTAAATACGAGGTTGACAAAGAAACCGGCTATCTAAAGATCGACCGCCCGCAGCAATATTCTAACGTCGTCCCGGCAAATTATGGCTTTATCCCGCGAACGTATTGCGGCGAAAAGATTGCAAATATGGCCCGCGCCAAATACAGTAAACCGATTTCCGACGGCGACAACGACCCGCTCGACATTCTGGTTCTCAGCGAGCATCACATCCCACGCGGCGACATTATTTTGAAGGCACGGCCGATCGGCGGATTCTGTCTGATCGACGGCGGAGAAGCAGACGATAAGATCATCGCCGTTCTAAATGGCGACAAGGTTTTCGAGCAATACAAAGAGATCGCCCAGTTGCCCAAAGGTATTCTCGAACGCTTCGAACACTACTTCCTAACCTACAAATCCCTGCCCGACGAACCAAATATCTGCGAGATAGCCTATTCATATGGTCGCGAGGAAAGCTACGATGTCATAAAAGCGGCCATAGCAGATTATGAGAACCTGACCGATGATCAGAATCCGGAACGGTAAAAAATGCCGCTAGCCCAGCTTGCAGTCAGGAAGGGCGGCTCTGCGCCCGCTCTTAAATTCTTCAATTACTATCAAAGAGCGGCCCAGAGCAACCCTTCCTGACCTGAAAATTTATTTCACTTGAACGATCAAATTTAGCTTGAATTCAACCTGATGTTTCAAAAGCCTTATTGCTTAGCTTGTGGGCCGGAAGGGCGCATCTTCATGAGCGGTGGGGTGCTAAGAATTTGCCACGAATGCACGAATTATTTTATTCGTGCATTCGTGGCAGCGGCTCTAATTCAGCAAGTGTTCCTTCACGAACATAATGGACGAATAGAACTGATAGTCCACGTTGTTCTTCTTGCCAAACCCATGCCCTTCGTCGTTTGCCATCAGAAACCACACCGGCGTGTTGTTCTTCTTTAGGGCCGCGACGATCTGCTCGGCCTCTGTGTAGGGAACGCGCGGGTCGTTTTTGCCCTGGACGACGAGCATCGGCTTTGTGATCTTGCTCGCGTTGGTCAGCGGCGAAATCTTTGTGAGAAACTCGTTCATCTTCGGGTCGCGTTCGTCTCCGTACTCGACGCGGCGAAGGTCTCGTCGATACGTTTCGGTATTTTTGAGAAACGTCACGAAATTTGAGATGCCGACGATGTCCAGACTACAGCGGATTTTGTCGTTGTAATTTGTCGCCACGGCCAGCGTCATATATCCGCCATAGCTGCCGCCCGTAACCATGATTCGATCTTTATCGAGATCGGGCTGCTTTGCGATCCAATCGATCAGGGCCCCAATATCTTTTACCGAATCCTCACGTTTATAGCCGTTATCCAGCCCAAGAAATGTCTTGCCGTAGCCGCTCGAACCGCGCACGTTTGGATAGATCAACGCGATGCCCATCTCGTTGATGTAGTAACCATTGCGTCCGAGCGGTCCGGGCGTTGCCTGTCCCTCGGGGCCACCGTGGATGTTGATGATTACCGGCCGTTTACCCGTAAACTTTGTCGGCGGCCTGTTAATAAATCCCGAAATCGTTTTATCGTCAAAGCTCTTCCAACGGATAAGCTCCGGTTCACGCGAGCCTGCTGTTTCATAACCGTTCAGCTCGGTCTTCGCCCAATGGGTCAGCTTGTTCGTCTTCAGATCGAGCGAATACACATCCGCGATCGAACCGTATGACGAGACGTTAAAGCCCAGTTCATTGGTCCCGCGATGAAAGTTCACGCCGCCGATCTGGCCCGGAGGCAGTTTCGGCAGCTTTACTTCCTTGCCGGTCGCCGTGTCGAGCAGATGGACTTTGTAAAACCCGTCCTCATTGGTCGCGAACGCCAGCCACTTACCATCCTCTGACAACGAAAAACCGCTGACATCCCAATTTATGTTCGCTGTAAGCGTCGTCGTCTTTCGAGTGGCGAGGTCCATATAGGAGAGCCGCTGAAACTCGGAACCCGCGTCGCTGGTAAAGTAAATTCCCTTCCCGTCGGCGCTAAATCGGGCGCCCTCATAGGCCACTTTCTCAGCACCTTTCGGCGTCAGAAGCGTTTTCTCACCCGTCGCGATGTTCATCAGCCAGATATAGCTTTCGTTGGCCGAAATATACTGGCTGATGGTCAGCCACTTGTCGTCCGGCGACCAATCGCCCGGCCCCCAGCCAACACCGTCAAACGCCGTGACAAGCTTCGACGAAGACGGATCAACGGGATCGATCGAATACATCTCGGTCTTAAAACTCTCGCTCGGGCTCGCCGCGCCTGTCGCGACCGCCGTGTACAAATACCGGTCGCCCGCGGTGGACCACGGCCCGCCGTTGACGCGTTTCTTAACATCGGTGGTCAACTGCGTGATCTTGCCCGAGTCAACGTCATAGCGATACATCTGGCTCACCTCGTTCCCGCCGGTCGCCTTAAAGAACAGAAAATACTTCCCCGTCGTCGGCTGGAACGACCCGCCGCCAACCGGATCGGGATAATCGGTCAACTTCTTCGGCGCCCCAAGCGGCGTCCCCAACCAATGCACCTGCGTGACATTTCCCGAACGTTTCCCTACCAGCATCTCGCGCTTCACCGGATGCCACGTGCTCATAAACGTCGGCACCGTCTCGGTAAATTTCTTCGTGGCCTCCGCAATCTCCATCGGAATCCCCGGCACACCCTCGATAACCAAATTCTCCCCCGGCACAACCCGCCCGGCCACATAACTCTTCACCCCCGACGCCTTCTCCGGCTGAGCGGAAATAAACGCGGGAATCCCCAAAAACATCAACAGAAAAAACGACAAGCGAATGCTTTTCATAAAAAACTCCTCCTTTCAGAAATCTCGATCTCGCGGAATGATTAGTACTATACACCAAAACGCCCCGCCACTGCGAAATTCAAAGCCACCGCCGAGCCCGAACCACTGACACCCGCCTCCGAAGCAGTGACCATCCCGTCC
>JANPCJ010000357.1:0-16751 GCA_031430895.1 Chloracidobacterium sp.
CGAGTTCGAGCGGGCCGACGCCGCCCCGTACGCAACACGCGGCGACGGACGGCTAAACGCCGCCGACTTCCAGATCGTCATGAACTACGTGTCTAACCTGGTAGCTCAACAAACCGCCGGCGGCCCCGACGGCCCAATCCCGGCTGCCGCTCCACTCGAGGAGAGAGAAACCGGAGCCGACAAGGCAAATGGCCGTGCAATGCGGATTGTAGATTGGAGCACGGCGGAAGCGCCCGTGTCTGAGCCCGGACGAGCCGTCCGGGCTCCAATTGGCAAAGCCTCAATCGCCGTCGAGATCGACTCGCTGGGCGACGAAACGGTGGCCCTCTTCACCCTAAACTTCGACCCATCACGCCTGAGCAACCCGGTGGTGACTCTCGCCGACGGAATGCCCGAAGGCATCACTCTTACCTCGAACACCCGCAACGCGGCCGACGGTAAGGTGACCATCCTGCTCGATTCGTCGACTCCGTTTAACACAAGCTTCTCGACGCGTATTGTAACGGTAACCTTCGATGTAGTTAAGGGAGCAGAAGCAGGCGAAACGCCAATCACCTTCAACGGCTCAGGCAGCTTCTCCGACCGAGCCGCCCGCGATCTCGACGCCATCTACACCGACGGCTCAATAACCATAAAAGGCCGCACTTCCGCCGGCCCCATAGCACGCGTTCTGAGTCCAAACTACAACGGGGGTGCGATTGCTCTCGTGGGCATAATGACTCGCTAGCGTTTCAACGCGGCCGCTCGCGGTCACCGAGCCGGCTGGACGAAGGTAGGTCAGCGTGGTAAATGCAACCGGCTAAAAACGAAGAAGGGCTGTCCGAAAACATCGTTTTCGAACAGCCTTTCGATTGTCTCTGCCAGCGAAGAATCTATGTCCTTACGCTTGCGAGGAAGTGAGCCTAATTAAACTTGCGCGTGTATTAGCCGCCGGGTTTGGTCGCCGAATAGGACGTCGATCTTTTGGGGTTCGATGACAGCCGTGACTTCGCCGCGGCCGAATTTGTCATGGGTCATCGCCTGGCCTTTGCGGTATTTGCGCTGGCGGTCGTATGGAGAGGCGTTTTTGCCGCTGCCCATTGAGACCGAGGTTTTTACGCCTCGGGTGAATGTGCTGACTGTTTCGCAGGCCTCGCATGAAGCCTTTGTGATTTTGCCTTGTTTTGTGACGGTTTGGACCTTGTGATTCTGTTCAAGATCGCAGGCCGAGCACATCATTTCGACAGATTGATCGACTGAGTAAGCTATAACTTTAATCATATTGTTTTTACCTCTTGACGCCACTTTTGCGTTGCGACCCGCGACTATCGGCGGGCTTCAAATTGCACGAAAGCCCCTACTTACGTGCGGGCTACTGACACTATCTGCCGCGGCGCGGGCCGAATGATCTGAATGTCTTTCGGGCCGGGGCGGTGAATTTCTTGACCGGTTTTGATTCAGTAAAGTTGTGCCCGCCAAAATCCGGCAATACAATCCGCTCAACTTTTTCGCCCGTCAGACGCTCGATGGCCCGCATTGAATGCTCTTCGGCTATGGTAAACAGCGTTATCGCGCGGCCTTTGTTTCCGGCCCGGCCCGTTCGGCCGATACGATGAACATAGTCCTCGGGTGCTTCCGGTATGTCATAGTTTATCACATGCGACACCGAATCGATATCGATACCGCGGGCGGCGACATCGGTGGCGACGAGGACATTGACACTTCCCGATTTGAAGCTCTGCAACGCGGCTTCACGCTGCGATTGCGAACGGTCGCCGTGGATGCGGTTCGATTTGTGCTCCCGCTTTTCGAGAATATGGGCGAGGCGGTCGGCACCGCGTTTTGTTCGTGTAAATACAAGTACGCGGTCGAAATCCTCTTTATCGAGAAGATCTAGCAGTAATGGCATTTTCGATTGCTGTGCGACCGGATAAGCCGTCTGTTCGATCAAACCGGCAGCCTTGCCGCGTGGGCTGACCTCGATAAACGTGGGAGTTTTAAGCATCGAATATGCGATATGCTCAATTTCGGGCGACATCGTCGCCGAGAAAAAGAGCGTTTGGCGTTTTGCCGGAATCACTCTTACTATCCGCTTGATCGAGGGCAAAAAGCCCATATCGAGCATGCGGTCGGCTTCGTCGAGAACCAAGTGGGAAAGGCCGGTGAAATTGATCAGGCCCTGATCCATAAAGTCGATCAGACGGCCCGGAGTCGCGATGATGATATTCGCGCCGCGGCGAAGGTTGTCCATCTGACGCTTATAGCCCGACCCACCGATGATCGCCGTGCATGTAATGCCCTTCGGCGCGAATTGGCGGCAGAAAGCTTCGGTTTGATTGGCAAGCTCGCGGGTCGGTGAAAGGACCAGAACCTTTGTTCCGGGCCTATTCTTATTCTCGCCCAGCATTTGAAGTATCGGCAGCAGGAAAGCGGCCGTTTTGCCCGTGCCGGTCTCGGCACAAGCGATAATGTCTCCGCCCTGTAATAGGACTGGAATTGCCTGTTTTTGAATGGGTGTAGGCGATGTGTAACCCAATTGCTCACACTTATCCGTATAAAACGGCAGCAAGCCTAGTTCTTTAAAACTCATTTGTATCTAAAATTCTCTATCTACTGAAGAGCGTTCGCGTCATATAAAGATGAACTTACAGTTCACCCAAAGCCGTCATTGCAGGCTAAGAATAACTTGCAACACGGTTCCGAACTTTTTCTTCGGGATGTAATAAGAAGTTACTAACGCGGAGTGATCTTCAGTGTAACGGTAGCAAGGAAGGAACAGCGTTCGAGGGTTGACATTCAAGCAACCGCTTCTAACAGTTATTAACGAACCGTTTCTCGAACTATCCATTTCGCTCTAACATAAGAGCGACTTTACCGTCGATGAATGAGATACGGAATTACCAAACTACTAAGACTACAACACTTACGAAAAAGATGCAAGCTATTTTTTTCCTGCCTAACCGCGGAAGCGGAAATATCGTCCGGCCGCGTCACCGGTGTTGTCGTGAAGAGATTGAAGCTCGAAAGAAAGCTGAATATTATCTATCGGCGAAATTCTGAGATGTCGCACCGTCGCCAACGCCTTTTTGCAAGTCGCAAAAAGGGTCTAGCGGCTCGGATTGACTTGGGGTGGCGTGGCGTGTGGATTCACAATCGATTCTTCTATCGGTACTTTGCGGGCCTTGGGCCGAACGCTTTCCGGCGTGGCGAGCAGGATGTTCGCCGCTCCTGTCGCGAGTCTATGATTTGACGCGAGTTTGGGTTAAAATGATTCACAAGTTTTATAAGTTTCCAATTTAGGATTTTTGGCGAAAATCAATGGCTGAAATAAATCTCGGTGATGCCCGATCACCTGCGGAACGGCGAGGCTCGGATCGCAAAAAGTTGATTGTCGATGTTCGTTTCGAGGGCGGCGACGGCACCGGCATCGCAAACACGCGCGACATTGGCGTAGGCGGTCTATATATGACAACGACGGCGCCTCTCGACATGGCAACGCCGATACTGATGACCCTCTCGGTAGGGGAACGGGACATGAATATCAAGGGCGTTGTCGTGTACTCCGATCCGGGTCATGGGGTCGGTGTCCGGTTTAAGGATCTAAGCGAGACGGACGCTGAGTTTTTGAGTGCTGAATTGGAATTGTCGTAGAGGGGGGAAGGTTTATGTTCAGTCAATTTACACTTGGCATCGAGGAAGAATTTCAGATCGTAGATCCTGAAACCCGTGAGCTGAAATCACACGTCTCGGAGATTCTCGAAGAGGGCAAACTGCTTCTCGGCGAAAAGATAAAGCCTGAGATGATCCAGTCGATGATTGAAGTCGGCACGGGCGTCTGCGCCAATATTCAGGAGGCCCGCGAGGACATCACAAAGCTGCGCTGTATAATTTCCGGCCTGGCGCGAAAGAAAGGAATGGCCATCGTCGCCGCTTCGACACACCCGTTCTCAAAATGGTCGGAGCAGGAAATTTACGACGGCGACCGCTACAAACTTCTGGTTGACGAACTGCAAATGGTCGCCCGCAGCCTGCTGATCTTTGGCGTTCATGTTCATGTCGGGATTCCCGATCTCGAGCGGCGTATTCAGATAATGAACGCCTCCCGATACTTCCTGCCGCACATCCTTGCGATGACCACTTCCTCGCCATTCTGGTTGGGATTCAACACCGGTTTAAAATCATACCGCTCGGAAGTTTTTAAGAAATTTCCGCGAACAGAGATTCCCGATCACTTCGAATCGTACCAGCAGTATCAGACGTATGTAGATTTGCTTGTAAAGATGAACTGTATTCAAAACGGCTCGAAGATCTGGTGGGATGTTCGGCCGCATCACCTTTTCCCGACATTAGAATTTCGAATTTGCGATATTCCGACCCGCGTGGACGACACCATCGCGGTCGCGGCGCTTTTTCAGGCGATCGTCGCAAAGCTCACGGTACTGATCGACAAGAATCTCGATTTTCGAATCTACCATCGCCGTCTCATACTCGAGAATAAATGGCGTGCGATCCGGTATGGGCTTGACGGCATGCTGCTTGATCTCGGCAAACAGAAAGAAGTTCCGGTACGCGATTTGATTCGGGAATTGCTCGACTTTGTCGATGAGGTTGTTGACCCACTCGATTCGCGCAAAGAGATCGAGCATATTCACACCATCCTGGAGCGCGGCACCTCGGCGGACGATCAGCTAAAAGTGTTTGAGGAAACCGGCGGTGATTTCAACGCCGTTGTCGATATGCTGATGGTCAACACGCTCGAAAACGTACCCGAGAATTGTTTTGATTAGATTCCGCGTTTCGGGGGTGTGCAAAAATGCCTAATCCTGCCGGTGCAACCGCAAGACGATCAGGCCGTGATACTTAGGCGGCGGGTAGGTTCGTACGTCACTGAAATCCAGATCGAGGGTGATCAAGACGCGTTGCTCCTCTTGACAGACGCTCAGAATATGCTCGTCTCTTTCGCCTACAAGCCGTTCATCGTAAACGGCTAACGCATCGTGACCCGCCGAAGTGAGCAAATCCGCCATCTGACGGTAAGTTTTCATCAATTTTGAATCTCACGCGGAGGCTCTTTACGGGAATGGAATAACCCGCTCTCTCGCCAATTCAGCGGCATACGAAACCGACGCCTGGATATTTCTAGACGTCTGGAAAGATGCCGACAGCGATATTCCGGAAATCCAAGCAACGCGAAAACAACTCGGCCTTTGATTCATTTCTAGTTCACCACTCATAGGAACTATTTCTAAAAGAGTTCCTATGAGGACATTTTCACGGAGTTCTAACAAACGAAAAAATTATCTTGACACGCAACGCGCTTTGTGTAACTGTTCTAACACGACCTTATTGAGTGCGGTTATATATATCAGTTTCGCGGCCTGTAGACGCCCTGTCTGCATCGCGAAAATAGGGGGAAACGGTGTGGGAGACGTTTCCCCCGCTCTATTTTAAATTGCGTTGCCCGCTGCGTGGGCCGATGACCACGCCCATTGAAAATTGTAACCGCCAAGCCATCCCGTCACATCCACAACCTCGCCGATAAAATAGAGGCCCGGAATGCGTTTTGTTTCCATCGTCTGCGATGAAAGCTCGCCGGTTGAAACCCCGCCGAGCGTCACCTCAGCTCGGTTCCAGCCTTCGGTTTCGCGAAATTTCACCTGCCAATCATTTATTTTCCGTCCGATCTGTTCCATCTCTTTTTTTCGCAGTTCAGCGATTGGCTTCGCCGGAAAATTACGTTCCGAAAACTCACGCACAAATCGCTGCGGAATATATTGGCTCAGATAATTACTCAGGGTTTGTCTGCTCGCCGAGCCTTTCGCGAGCAGATCGGCTGCGTCACCGTCGGGCATGAGATCAATCGAAATCATCTCGCCTTTCTTCCAATAATTCGATATTTGTAGAATCGCGGGGCCGGACAGTCCTCGGTGGGTGAACAGGATATTTTCACGAAAGCTCTGTTTCCCCGCCTTCACTGCTGCATCGACCGAAACTCCGGCCAATTCCTTATAGTTTTCACCGTCGAATACCATTGCAACGAGCGACGGCCGAGTGTCGACAATTTTCAAGCCAAACTGACGAGCAATACGAAAGCCGAGGTCGCTGGCGCCTATCTTCGGGAAAGAAAGGCCACCGCAGGCAACCACGAGATTCTTCGCCTCGAAGACTTCATGATTTGTCTTTATTTTAAAATGCCCGTTATTTGTAACTCTCGAAACCGTGCATCCCGTCATTATCTCAACCCTCGCCGCGCGGCATTCAGTAAGTAGCATCTCTACGATCAGCCGCGAGGTCTCGCGACAAAACATCTGCCCGAGCTTCTTTTCGTAATACGAAATCTTGTGTTTTTTGACGAGACCGACAAAATCTCCGGGCGTGTACCGCGACAGGGCCGATTTACAGAAATGCGGATTTTGCGAGATGAAATTTTCCGGCCGCGCATGGATATTCGTAAAATTACATCTTCCGCCGCCTGATATAATTATCTTGCGCCCGACCTCGGCGTTGTGCTCAATAACCAGCACCTTTTTCCGCCGCTTGCCCGCTTCGATCGCGCAAAACAACCCTGCCGCACCGCCGCCGATGATGATGGCGTCGTAGATCAAATCCAAATTCCGTGTTTTTCGCGGAATATCTTTGCCCGCATCGCCCAAATGAAAATGCCGTTACAGTCGGGAAATTCCTTCTCAAATATCTTGATTTCCTCGGGAGTTTCCGGGGAATGGGTTTGCATCCGTTCCCAAGCGGCGAGATCTACGCAGAGACTCCCTCCTGCCTTTGCTGTTCCAAGGCTAATTCGAACTCGGCATCAAACAAATGGAGGGACTTTGTAATGTCGCTTTCGCGAATTTGTTTGATCCTCTGTTTTTCAGACTCGCTTGGATCTTCGATGTTTATCATATAATGACCTTATCCAGCCAAATACCGTTCATTCAAGATATGCACATGATGTGTCACGTGCCCGGCCGCGATGTAGGCCAGAGCACGGACGGAAATCGGTTTGTCGCTAGCAGTTCCCAGGCGGCGGGAGCCTTCGTCGGAGATGTTTTTTAGCATTAACATATTGGAATGGCGTTGGGCCTCGAATTCGTCGAGGAGACCCGTGAACGGACGATTGTTCGCGTTCGAATTTTCGATATAGCCGTCCTGCTCGAACCCTTCGATCGGCGTTTCGTCGCCACGCGAGATCCGCAGGATTCGGTAGGCAAAGATTCGCTCGCCGTCGATCAGGTGGCTGAGAACTTCCTTGATCGTCCATTTTCCCGTCGCGTAGGCGAATGTGCCTTTTTCTTCCGGCATCTGAGAAAATATTGCTCTCAGGTCGGCGGGTTGTGTTTCCAGAATGGGAAGAACTTTACCGCCATCTACGAGCGCGATATACCGGCCGTAATATGGATCGAATTCGTGTGTTTCGGGTCGGTTCATAATGCGGTATAGTATCAGAGTCAGACGAAAAATTCTTAGGCGAGCGAACCTGTATGGCAATTAGACTGGTTTTGATAGTTTTGGTTACGCTGGCAACAACCGTTTCTGTCTTTTCACAGGGCGGCAAGGCGGAGCCGAAGCGAATTGAATTTGCGGTGGGCAAATCGAGTGCGACATTGACCGGCTCGCTTTCTACCGGACACGAGATGGAACATGTTTTTGGCGCGAGGAAGGGCCAGACGGTGACGATCAAAAATTCGAATAAAAACCTGTTCGACTTTCGCGTATTTAGCGACGAGTTTGGGTTGGAGACCGAGTTTGAAAGTTCGCCAACTCTTACCCTCACCGTTCCGGAGACAGGCGATTATATGTTCTTTGTCCGCAAGAAACAGGTAAAGACACCGCGCAGCGCGCGGTTTTCGTTAACGATAACGATCAAATGACCACAGGCAATAATAAATCACAGGAGAAATCAGATATGAAACGAGCTTCTTTATTTTTGGGAATTCTATTAACGGCCTTTGTTATCCTTTCGCAAAACGGCGCCGAGGCTGTCACGCCGACTTTTGCCGAACGGTTTTCGCGCGATACCAAGATGGGCGATTCGGGCGCTTACAGTTTTGACAAGGCCCATTCATTTATCGGTTTCAAGGTCAAGCACAATGGCTTGATCGAGGTTCCGGGCTTTTTCCGCGACTTTACGGGCACCGTCAATTTTGACGCCAAGGATATGACAAAATCGACGGTCGAGTTCAGCGCAAAAGCAACCAGCGTCGATACCGGCGTGGTCGGTCGTGACACGCATCTCCGTTCGAAAGATTTCTTCGAGGTTGAAACGAATCCCGATATCAACTTCAAGAGCACAAGAGTCGAAAAGAAAGGCGACATATGGATGATGACCGGCGATTTCACATTGCGCGGCGTGACAAAGTCGATAACCTTCCCATTCCATATCCCCGGTTGGCTGCCCGCCGACGCCCGCAGCGGCGGCAAAATGGGCATCACGGCCGAGACGACCATCAACCGAAGAGACTACGGCGTCAACTACAGCACTAACGCGATGTTGTCGGACGAGGTCAAGATCGTTTTGCAGATCGAGGCGGGAAAGAAAAAAGATGCTCCGGTAGCGGATTAGGATGAAAATTACCGACAGAGAGCCGCAATTACTACTTTTGCGGCTTTCTGTCGGCTGATCTTTCCTTTATGAAGAACACGAAATCGACATCTAAGTGTGCTCGATCAATTCGCCACGATATATCCATATCCGATATCGTTTCCAAGATGCCCGAGGAATTTATTCCCTTGATCGATTTGCGCAGGTTTTTCTCACTGAAAATATCTCCCTCCCGCAGATGAATCATGCTCCGAACGGTCTTATCTCTCGTAAAAGTATTGCCGGAAAATTCAATGCGCCGAACCGTGAACCCCTTCAAATCCGCTAGATTCCGAATTGACGAAAACGCAACGTCGTAGATGGCGTATTCCTGCCAGTCCGGATAGTCAAAGTGCCACCATTCGTTTGAATTCACCGTAAAATCTTCCGCTTCCATCATCCGGCGGAGCATGTCCCGGTTCGCGCGTTCCTCATCCGTGCCGCCTTTGTAGTCCGGCGATGCGCGTTCGGTGAACTCGTCGTAGGCTGACGGCATCGGAATCGCTTTGCCCGTTTTTAAGTCGAAAATGCCGAGGTCGATGGCGCAGCCGCGATTGTGTTTTGAGCCGCGCGCGGGGTTCGCGACAAAAATCCGCTTGTCCTCCGGGACGACTTCCCAAAACAGTTTTGTGATCGCCCATGGCCGGTAGCCATCGTAGACGACGATTCCCAAACCCCGTTTTTTCAGAAGTTTATGTACGCGAACAACTGCTTCGGCGGCCGGCCGCTGCAAGAATGCCCGCGCCTCAGGGTAGACGGCACGGCCAACAAAATTGTCGGCGGTTGCGTATTTGATATCGAGCTTTATGGATTTATCGAGTTTTTTTAGTTCTATCAAGTCGGCCTCGCGTTTATTCGCTTCTTTTGGCGGCCCGCTTTGCGAAAACGCGCCCATTGCGAGGATAAGACAAACGATTGGTGTGGTATATCTGAGATAGTATTTTCGGCCCATTTAGAAAAACTTATACTCAATTGATTGAAAAATCGAAAAAGAAAAGGTATTTTTTAAGAGTGACGCTGGAAGAGCCAAAAAAACGAACCTGCCCCGCCCGCAAATGGACAAAACGTGCCGGCCTCATCGCATTCCTATTTTTCCTCGGCAAAGGTCTAGTCTGGCTCGGCGTCGCAGCCGCCGGCGCATACTATGCCTTTAATTGAGAATTAAGAATTAAAAATTAAAAACGAAAAATTATAGGTTGCGACGACCAGCCGATACTTTTTAAATTTTTAATTTTTACTTTCCTCCGGCTCCGGCTTGATGTCGTCATCGAGAATTTTCACGTCCGTGCCGTACTTCTGGTATTCCTTGAAACGGATTATATTGCGCGTCTCAATAAGTTTTGGCCCACCCAGCGACGTCAACCGAACATCGGAGAGCGATGGCAGCAGATACCTCTCGCCATCGATCTTGACCCAGTCATAATCAATCGTCCGTTTTGCCATCCGAACGGGAAACCCGGGCGGAATCTCAGTGGCATCGCTCTCGATGCGGAGCACTCGCGCATCGTCGCGGTCGATCCACAGGCGGCCCTTTACCCCTGTGGTGGTGGTATTTTCAGTCGCCGCACCCGAGTAGGTGATAGTCTGTTTTGCGCGCGAGCGCTCGACGGAGAAATCGTACACGACCGATCGGCGTCCCCGCAGAACGTCGGAGTCCACCACATCAAATTTTGCCTCGCTCTCCGGCTTGAAAATCGTCGCGAGCATTGTCACGAATTCGCCGGTCGAGCTTGTTCCGCCCACATCGTCATAACTTCCCCTCGCCTGCGTTTCGCTGCGCACGATCCCGTTTAGCGAGAGGACCTTGTAACTTTCTTCACCCGTCGAGCGATAGCTGACGGCGACCACGAGGCGGTCAAGATTCTTGAAATTGTTTGTGCCGGCGAAAGCCCAGGAGCGCTGGACCTGCTGCTTCACAACAAAATCGGGCATATCGCCAACCGCGACGAGCGTGTTTTTAGTGGTGTTTTCCAGTAACGCGGCCGCCTCCCGGCTCGACGGCGGCTGCGACGCGGCCGGACTTTGCCGCCGCCGCTCTGCTTCTTCCAGTGACCGTTTTAACTCATCGTCATTGGAACCTTTTGAACGCGTCAAGCTCCGGATGCCGTCGGTCAACGCAAAATCGATGCCCCGCTTTCTCAATGCCTCGACAATATCCGCCTTTCCGCTCGGGGCCTTTTGCAGCGAATACAGCATTTTGACGTATTCGACCTGTGTCAGAGGTTTTTCCTGACCAAAACCCGACTGCGCAGAACACAAAAGAACACATGCAAGAACAAACTTTTTCATCTCTTTAACTGATGCTCCGCAAGCATTATACGTTGGTTCCTGATCGCCTCCCCGCCCGGAAAGAGCGGTCGCGTTTATGAGGTCACCGATCCTCCCAACGAGGCGGACGGAATTTGGGATCAATCTGAATCGCGCGCCCAAAATGTTTTTCGGCAAGCGCGTTCATCGCGACGTTTTGCAAACGTACACCGATCATCCAATGAAATAAAGCATCCGCCGGAGTGAATTGTTCGGCTTGTTTCTCAAAAGCCTCCGCTGCTTCAAGTTTGCCCTGCGAAGCGGCGGCGGCGGCGAGCATATAATTTGCAATCACGAGGTGCTCGTTGCTCTTGACGGCATCGCTCCAGACACGAATGGCCTCTTCCCTCAAACCGAGCTGCCAGAGCGATTCGCCTTTTTCCTCGCGGGCCAGAATCAGGTCGGGACGCTCCGTCAACGCCTGGTCCAGACTCGCCGCCGCCTGCTCGTAACGGCCCAAACGGTTGAGGATCGCGCCGCGGTAATAGAGGCTTAGGGCTTTTGCCTGGCCCTGTTGACGTTCGGCTGCCGAGCTTAGCATCTCGACGGCTTGCTCCGAATTGCCGGAGAGATATTCCATCCATGCGAGACTCGGCAGAGCAAAGATATTTACGAACAAACCGGCGTCGGCGGCGGCTTGAAAATGTTTCTTTCCTTCGACAATTGTTTTGCGATCAATTGGGCTGAGCCAGGGATCGGGATTGGAGCGGGCGAGCGCCAGCTCATCGGGAATCCGCAGTTCCTGAAATGCGATGGCTCCGGCGCGTTCGTGATAGCGGACATAGCCGCTGTGGGCATTCAACCCTATCCACGCAAGCGCAAAGCTCAAAAACGCCCAACCTGCTTTTCGAATTTTGCCTGACGATTTCAAACTAAAACCGTAGAACGACAAATCCTTGGCCCGGACCAGTCTCAACGCTCTAAGAGCGAGAAAGGTCGTGACCCCGGCCACGCCGAGCGCCATCAACAGGGGAACAAGCTGGTAAACGTCCCATACGGCCAGGAAGCTCACCAGAAACACCACGGCACCGAGCGCTTCTTCGGGCCATGTCAGAGAATAGTTTTTCTTTATGGTTTGCGGGACGGCGACCGATGGTTTGCCAAAACCGAAATACAAAGCGTCATTCGGGCAGACGCTGATGCAATCCATACACTTCATGCAGCCCGGATCGACGACCATTCCGTACTGTTTCACTTCGGCATGGACGAGTACATTTGAAGTACAGGTCGCGGTACAGTGGCCGCATTGGTTGCAGGCGTCAGTGACGCGGATTTTTCCGGGCGCGACTTTATCGGCGAGACTAAAAAAACCGCCGTAGGGACAGCCGTAGGTGCAGAAACCTTTCGATCCCAAAAAATAGACGGTCATAAATCCGCAGATAAAGAGAAACGGGACGGCGACCGCGACGGTTGGGAAAGTCGCCCAAAATTCGGTGGTGATGAGATGGTTGGTAAAATTAGGGATCAACGGTGTCGGTTCTGGACTTAGAAATATCCGATAGACCGTCGGCCACACAAACATGTACAAACCGGCGATGAGCGGGACAAAAACAAGGAGGCGCGAGCGAAAAGGCTTTGGCGTAAGGCCCATTTTCTTTAGCAGCCACGCGCAAAAATCCTGAAGGGCAAGAATGTGACAGCCCCAACCGCATACGAAACGTCCGAAGACTAGCGTCGCTAAAATCGCCAGGGTGAAAAAGATAAACCCGGCATTGACCGCTCCGTTCTGAAGCGTGTACATCGTCTCAGACGGCTCGATGGGAGAGATCGTGCGGCCCACTATCCACCATTGAATAACGTGCGCGACCATCAGCAAGTTTAGTGTGATGAGCGCCCCGGCGCGCCACCGGCTGGTCTTTGAAGCGCGAATGCCGCTCTCCTTCGCCGTTGAATTCTTGAGAACAGGTAGCTGAATCGACCGCTTGGCCGTCCGGGGTTTTGCTTCTTTGGTTTCACAACCACTTTTCATAAATCAATTACGAAATCTCTGGAGCAGAAGGGTTGGCAGAAACCAATCTTGATGCTCACTTGATTAAAACATATAAAATTACCAAATAATGAACTCAGCGGCTTACGCCGGGTTTCGCCGGCCGTTCTGCTGGTGGCTGCACAAATTCAAATGATGTCTGCACGAACCGAAATACTACATGCACGAATTCAGCCAGATTACGCATTAGTGGCATTTTGTTAAGAAAATATCTTCAGCGAACCTTGCGTCTTCCTCTCCGGCCTCCGCGTTAAACCGATCTTGACCAGTATCCAGCCAACCCCAACGCAGAGAACGCTGAGGAAGACGCAGAGTTCGCTGAGTTCGGATGAGGCGATTTTTATGGCACAAAGCCCGGTGCTTCCATTTCAAATAGGTTTTTCAAAAGTACTCTACTATTGTGTTCTTATGAGGACATTTTCACGGTGTTCTAACACGCTCCAATTAAAAACTTGCATCTTTTGGCGTTTTGGTTCAGAATTCGCTAAAAACAAACTCGCTGCCGGGTTTCCCACTTTAGGACTGTAAACCGGGGCCGTTTGAAACGCTTTTTGACGGGAGATGAAACTATGGCCACTTCGCTATTTCGCAAAAAATCGATTGCTCAAATTCAGGCCGACGCGGCTGCGGGTTTGTCGGATCATGCTCAGGACGGTGTTGGCGGCGAGGGTGGCGGGCTGCGGCGCACGCTCGGGGTTTTTGACCTGACGCTGATGGGAATCGCGGCGATCATCGGTGCCGGAATCTTTGCGATGATCGGCAAGGCGTCGTACAACGGCGGCCCGGCGGTGGCTTTGCTATTTGTATTTACGGCTTTCGCCTGTGGATTTTCTGCCCTGTGTTATGCGGAATTTGCCTCGCGTATTCCTGTCGCCGGGTCGGCATATACCTATGCGTACGCTTCGATGGGCGAATTTATTGCGTGGATCATCGGATGGGATTTGATCGTCGAATACGCCATCGGGAATATCGCGGTGGCGATCTCGTGGAGCGATTATTTTACGGGGCTTTTGAAGGGTTACGGAATTGATATTCCTTTGCATTTCACGATGGATTTTCTTACCGCGAAACGCGGATACGCAGCGGTTGAGGAAGCAGTTGCCGGTGGAGCAGCGGTCGATAAGCTGACAGCCGCGTGCGGCGATACGGGCTCCGTCGTTAGCTGCGGGCAGGTCGATGGTCATCTGGCCTGGCTCAATTCGCCCCACATCGGCGGCATTCCGATCGTCGCGGATATGCCAGCGTTATTGATCGTGCTGGTGATAACGACTCTGGTTTACATCGGTATCCGCGAATCGAAATTTGCGGCGAACATAATGACTGTTTTGAAAATCGCGGTTATTTTGCTCGTGATTTTCCTCGGCCTGAATTACGTGAATCCGGCAAACTGGTCGCCGTTTGCGCCGAACGGCGTCGAGGGCGTTCTAAAGGGCGTCTCCGCCGTATTTTTTGCCTACATCGGTTTTGACGCTCTATCTACGACAGCCGAGGAATGCAAAAACCCGCGTCGCGATCTGCCGATTGCGATGATTCTGTCGCTGGTCATCTGCACAATCTTGTACATTGCGGTCGCCCTCGTTTTGACGGGAATGGTCAGCTATACGAAACTCGACGTCGGTGATCCGCTGGCCTTTGCGTTCGGAGCCGATGGTGCGAATATTCCATGGGTTGCCGGTATCATCGCGGTAAGCGCGGTCATCGCATTGGCGACCGTATTCCTCGTATTCCAGATCGGCCAGCCGCGTCTATGGATGGCGATGAGCCGCGACGGGCTGCTGCCGCGTATTTTCTCGTCGATACATCCAAAGTTTAAGACGCCGTGGTTTGCTACGATCATTACGGGCATCGTTGTCGCGATACCGGCATTGTTTATGAACCTGACGGAGGTCACGGATCTGGCGAGTATCGGGACGCTCTTCGCCTTCGTCGTCGTCTGCGCGGGTGTGCTGTTTAAGGACAAAGAATTTAAGGAAAGCGGGACGCGGTTTGTACCGTACATAAATTCGCAGTTTCTGCTGCCGATAATTTTAATTGGCGTGGGTGCCGTCATTTATTATTTCAACCCGGCGGTCATCAGCAATTTTCTGACGATCACCCCGGCTGAAGGCGAAACGACGTTGGGTGCGTTTTCTCACAAGATCCCGATGATTTTCTTTATCATCGTCGCTGTGCTCTTGTTTGTTCTCAGCTTGACCAAGAAGCTGTCGCTTATACCGATCCTAGGCCTCTTGTCATGTCTCTACCTGATGACCGAGCTCGGCGTGACCAACTGGATACGGTTCGGCCTCTGGCTGATCGTCGGCCTCATCATCTACGCCCTATACGGCTATCGCAACAGCCATCTCGGCCGCGGTGAAGTCGGCACATTGCCGCAAGCATAACGAGACGAGCATCGGATGCTGCCCGTTCTTTACGGGGTCGCTGAGGCCGAGCGGAGAATTTTGGTCACTCGTTCCTTTGTTTCTTCTGAAGGTACATCTTGTTTTTCCCACCACTCAAGGGTGCCGGGTTCAGTCTCCCCGCGGGCGTCTATCAATGCCTCGATTATCTCGGCGTGGACTGGGCTGGACTCGTTTACCGCGGACCAGAGGGCTTGTCCGAGAACTGTCGCGCCGTACATATTTTCGCTTTCCATCGGTACTTTTCGTTCGATGAGCAGTCTTATCACATTGAGCTGGCCGCTCGAAGCCGCGTAGTGAAAGCCATTTAGACCCGTTTTTGTACCGGCGAGCGGATCGACGCCTTTGTCGAGCAGATACTCGACGGTCTGGTCATATCCAAGCATGCATGACGCGGTTAATACTTCGGCGAGCGTCTCGGGTTCGTTTTTGAAATAACCTTTGTCGTACCATTCCGCCACCTGATCGTCGAAGCGGTCCGATCCGCCAACCATCGATTCGAGCGCCGAAAAATCGCCGCGTTCCATGGCCGCAATTGCGTATTGGAACAGCAGCGGCCGGCTATCGTCGCCGTGATTTGCGATTGCATCGACAAGTTCGTCCCAGCATGCGAAGCCGATCTCGTCGGCGATCAAAAGCCGAGCTATCGACACGTCGAGTTCGCCGTCGGCAAACTCCTGACCTGAACGCTTGCCGATCCGTTTCAGCCGATTTTGTATGTGCCGCCGGAAGGAAGGGTCGCCCGACGAATGCACTTCAACAACGGCCATGGCCAATTGCTCAAACTGCTCCACGCTCGGCGTCGTCGATCTCAGGGTGCTGCTGAAAAGTTCATTTAGCTGAGTGCTGTTCATGGCAAATTTTCCTTGTGAGTTGTTAATTTGGACGCCCACTCGCGGACAACGCGGGCCATCTCGATGAATACATCTTCTTCGCTTTTCCGAGACCTTTTTAGAATCTTAAATCCATGGTCGGCCGTATCGAGAAGGTGGAGCGACGCGCGATTGCCGAGTTTTTCTACCTCCGGGCGCAGCAGGTCGAGGTCGGCGAGTTCGTCGCGCGTACCGCTCAAGAACAGCATCGGAATATCGACCGCGCCGAGATGTTCGGCGCGTTTCGTGTCCGGTTTGCCTGGCATATGCAGAGGGAAGGAAAAGAACACGAGGCCGCTGACGCCTTCGAGCGGAGAGGCGGATGCGGCATTTGAGGTCATCCGACCGCTAAACGAATGTCCGCCCGCAATGAGCGGTAGATCGGGAGCATGTTTGCTCGCGGCCGCGACCGCCGACCGGATGGTCGCCATACAGGTATCGTTCGAGTTTCGCCCGGTGCCGTGCTCCGAATAGGGAAAATTATAGCGAAACGTCGCAATGCCCGCATCGGCCAGCCTCTCGGCAATCGTAGTAAGCATTACGGTGCGCATATTCGAGCTCGCGCCGTGGCCGAGCACAAGCAAATGCGCGGCGCCGACCGGACGAATCAAAAGCGCCGAAACCTCGCC
>JANPCJ010000358.1:0-5927 GCA_031430895.1 Chloracidobacterium sp.
GAGCAACAGCTCGCGTGAGATGAATCAAAAAAGGAAGTTATATTTCGAGCAGGGTGCCTTGGAGTTCTGGTTTTGTGATGACTACGGAAACCTAACATTTTATGATTCCCGCGGCGTCATCACTCACTCTTACCTGTTTCCGGAATTCCCGGACAAAATCGAGATATAAATCAGTGCAGAACAACACGCCAAAAATTCTCATAATATCTTCCGACACCGGCGGCGGCCATCGGTCCGCCGCGCAGTCGATCTCTGATGGGTTAGAGAAGTTTTGGAAGGGCGGTTCGCCTGTGGTGCGGATTATCAAGGCGGTTGAAGAATCGCATCACGTCACGGACAAACTGGTAAATGTTTACAATTGGGTGCTGCAAAATAAGCAGCATTGGATGAAATATCTGTATTGGGTCGTGAACAAGATTCGGCCCGAAACGCGTGAGTTTTTTCACAGACGGTGCATGGGGTATGTCCGCGATCAATTTGAGAAATGGTGTCCGCACGTTGTCGTTAGTGTTCACCCTTTGACGCAGCATATCTTTGCCCGCATTCTAAAAGAACTTAAACTACAAGATCAGGTTCCGCTTGTAACTGTTGTGACTGATCCGTGTTATGGATTTTGGAAGGGCTGGGCGTGTGACGATGTTTCGCTCTATCTGGTGGCAAATTCCGAAGCTCGCGAACAGCTTTTGGATTATGGTATTTCAGCCGAGAAGATAAAGATTTCGGGAATGCCGGTCAATCCGAAATTCCGCGAGGTCGATGAAAAAGACGCTCAGCAGGTCCGGCGGATTTATGGACTCGACCCCGACAAGTTTACGATTTTTGTAAATGCGGGGTGGATCGGCGGCGGAAATATCCCGCAGATCTTCAAGGAACTCGTTCGCGGGGAACTTGATGTCCAGGCGATCTTTCTTGCCGGTAAAAACGAGGAGCTTCGGCTTGAGGCCGAGAAGATCGCCCGATCGGCTAAATTTCCCGTCAAGGTTATCGGCTATTCCGACGAGATCGAAAAGCTGATGCAGTCGGCCAATGTGATGGTGTCCAAACTCGGCGGCCTGACGACGTTTGAGGCCCTGGCCTGCCGTTTGCCGATCATCGCCGACGCTACGACCGCGCCGATGCCCCAGGAAGCCGGAACGGTGCAGCTATTGAAAAACCGCGGCGCCGGCATATTGCTTCATCGCACGATCGACATCGTGCCGATGATTCAAAACCTGTTAAACGACAACGGCGACTATTCGCGAATGAAAGCGGCAACGATAGGCATGACGATGCCAAACTCGACCGACCACATCATCCGCGAGATAAACGCACTTTTGCCTCATCCTTTCACAAGGGCAAAAGCCGCCGCCTAATGGCCTTTTTTACATCCGGCGCTTGTCAGTCCTTCCCGATTTAATTAACCTTTTCATTTGGTAAGAGTTCCGAACAGTGATGATGGCGGTCGAGTCTTAGCGTCCTTGTGTCTTCCCTTTATTTCCTTTGTGTTAAGAGATTTTTCTAACACAAAGGACACAAAGGGGCGGACACAAAGTTTACAAAGTTTTTGCCGATAATCGTCGGAGAGATACAAAATTGAGTCTATTACTTGAAGGAAAACGAGCGTTCATATCGGGCGGAACGCGCGGTATCGGTGCCGCGTTGTGCGAGGTTTTTGCACGCGAGGGCGCCGATGTCGCGTTCAATTACCATTCAAGCGACGACCTGGCCGAGCTTGTGAAGGGAAAGATCGAATCGCATGGACGTCGTGCCCTTGCATATAAGGTATCGGTCACGGATCGCTTCGGGATGAAGCACATCGCCCGCGAGATAAAAGAAGCGTGGGGAGCTATCAACATTCTCGTCAATAACGCCGCGGTCAACAAAGGAGACAATTTTGCGACGACGACGGATAAAAGCTGGGATTGGGTGGTCGATACAAACGTCAACAGCCTTTTCGCCGTGACAAAACCGTTTTACAAACAAATGATCCGCGAAAAGGCGGGCTCGATCCTCAACATCACCTCCGTCGGGGCTATCCGCAGTCTGCCGACATCGGTCCACTACGCTACGTCAAAGGCGGCAATGATCGGCTTTACTAAATGCCTATCGCGCGAAGCCGCAAATTTCGGCATCTCGGTCAACGCGATCGCCGCCGGCATCTTCGACACCGATCTCGGCCACACCCTCCCCGAACGCCTCCTCCAAATGCACGATTTCTGGGTCGCCAAAGGCCGCGTCGGCCGCCCCGAAGAACTAGCCGAATACGCCGCCTTCATGGTCAGCGACCGCAACAGCTTCATGAGCGGGGAAGTGGTTATTGTGGATGGTGGGGCCATTACCTAGGAATTTGACCGCGAATATAGCAAAATGTCGGGGAGACCTCGCATTGGCAAAATTCGGGTCTTTCGTTTGTTTCGCGGTCAAACTAATTTTCTAACCTCTCCTTCGCCTTATCAATAAACACGCGGATCATTTCGGTGATGCGTTTTGTCATTTCGAGGCTGATTAACGATTCGCCGGCGAGGCCCGCCAGGTAGTGTAAGTCGCGGGCCGATTTGCGGCGGAGCTCAACGACCTGGGAGAAGTGGACGAGGGTGACGTTTTTGGCTTTTTCGAGGAAATCGGCGGAGTAGCGGAGGAGATTTTCGGCCTCGGTTCGGACCGGCGACCATTCGATGCGGTGTTCGGTATGTTCGGCTAATTCGAGGGCGAATTTTTGGAGCATCTGGCCGACAAAGGGGATCTCAGCCTGTACTTTCCAATGCGCCACGCCTTTGGCGTCGGTGTGAATCTGCATCACGCCGGGCATTAGCTCGGCGAAATTTGTTATGTCGGAGAAAAAAACTCGCACTTTTTCGATGCTAGTTCCGATCTCGATGTCGTCGCTAAAACCTGCTCTTACTGTGAACATATTGACTGAAGGGAGAGCATCCTGCTCGCCCGTAAAATTAGTCTAGCCATTTTTCAAAATCGAAGGGGAAGGACGGGCGAGCAGGATGCTCACCCTCCAGTCAGAAAACTCCGTTAAACGTAATTGCGTTAAAAAACTGCCTGGTCAATGACCGCGTCATTCCTCGGAAAAACGGATCTTCGGCAAAGAGGATTACGTGTCCGCCGCCGTTGGATTCGTCGATTATGTACGACGTGCCTTTTAGCAAACGTTCGGTGTTGCCTTCCCATACGAAGCCTGAGATGGTTAGCGGGCGTTTTGGGTTGGCATCAAAGACGAGGGCGTTCGAGCCTTCTTTCGAGTATCGAAAGAAAGAGCCGCCGGTTAGCAGCACCGGCATTTCGGCTTGATTTATCCCGTAATTGAGATAGGTTGTGCGGTCGACTGTGGCGCGGAAGAGTGCTCCGGGCAAAGCTTCCGGGACTTTGTTGGCATTGGCCGATGGCGACGCTATCGGCGGTAGCGGGACGCCGACGCCGTCGGTGCGGTCGGTGGGCAGGTCGGGCGCTGGTGGGTCTGATGGTTTTGCGCCCGATGTCGGCGATGGCGTTGGGGTTGGCTTATCGTCGCCCGCCTTGCCTTTTTGCTCGTCATCGTCGCTGCCGACCAGTTTGGATGATGTCAGGCCGACGTCTTTTAGCGCCGCGAATACAGCCGCGCCGCTTATGCCGACAATCGTTCCGCCTTCGGATGCGAATTGTTTTAACGCGGAAACCCCGCCCGAACCGAACGAGCTGAAATAGCGGCCCGCCGATCCGTCGGGGAGTATCAGTACGTTGTAATTCTTAAGCCCGCCGCCGCGGATCGAAGAGATCGTCATCGGCGTGAATTTTACGCCGTGTTTGTCGAATGTCCACCAGATTGAGCCATACGATTCTTGCGTGACGCCTTCGTCGGCGGCGATGGCGATCTTTGGTTCTCGCAAGCTTATTACAGCCTCGCCGCCGACGCTTGTGTCGCCTTCGTCGGAGAAACCGGAATTGACGGCGGTGACGTTTACGCCCATTTCGTTAGCAAATTTTGCAATCGTGTCGTGGATCGTGTCCGGGTTGCGAGACACGCGGACGACAAACGTACCGGTCTTCCAGTTTCGGCCGCCGGCATTTAATTGGCGGGTCGCGACGGCCACTTTAAAGCCACTCTGCAAAAGGCGCATCACCATCGCACCGGTCGAATCCGTTTCGTATGGAATGATATACGAGATCGACGCACGGCCCGACACGCCGCCGCGTTTGGCGGTTTCCAGGTATGCGGCGTCGACCATTGCCCCGGGGACGTTTACGGCCTCTTCGGTCCAGTATGCGTCGACGCCGAACGACAGCGGCATCGACCAGGCGGTTATGTCGTAAAATCCGTAATCTTCCTTTGGCTGGCCTTTGCCGCGGAGCTGATTGCGTTTGAATCGGGCCATGTTATCGTCAACGAACGCCTTGTCCTGCGGCGTGTCCTGTTCGAGAATCGATTTGATATAGATACGTTGCGGCTGGTCGAGATCGACTATGTAGGAGCCGGTGGGAAAGGTTTTTGACGCAGCCTTGGCGTCTTTTTCCATATAGGTGTGGGCTGTCTGCGAGGTGAATGAAGATGACGCTACCTTTACCTCGATATTTGATAGCCGAAGAACCTCGACCATCTCTGCGGCCTTGACGCGATCGCTGGTTGGGTCGATGATGACGCGTTTTATTTTCGACCGCGTATTATCGGCCATTCCTTTCGCCCGAAACTCATAAAAATCCTTCAGCCGCTCGATCTTATTCTTCCCGTTTGTTTCGAGCGTCGTCATCGAGGCGACGTAATGTTTGGCGATAGACGAGCGGAATGTGACGATCGTGCCATCCTCGCGGGTCCATTTCAATCCCTTTGGGCCGCCGCCGTCGGTCTCGTAGGTCATGCCGGTCGCGCCGTTCAAGCTGGGGTACATGTCCCAGTAACCGGGATAAAACGCGTCAAATACATCGCGGACGTAATAGTCCCATTTGTTTGAGTCAAACGCGGCGGCATTGGCGCGGCCGTAACGGTCTTCCCATTTTGCGGTGACGGGCTGGGGCAGATTTGGGTTGGTCGGCAGGCCCGTTGGTGGAAAGAAATACTGCGACGGCTGACCGTGATGATCGACGGCGAGCTGTGGATTCCATTCCATGTAGGCCTTCTGCATGTTCCGCGATTCCTTTTGTGTAAACGCGAGCGTGTCGCGATTTAGGTTAAATCGATAATGATTAACGCGGCCCCATATAGCCCACGGCTCTCGATGCTCAATGGCGTTGCGGTCTGGCGAGCCGATGGCCACGGAGTTGTACCATGTGGCAAAACGCTCGTGGCCGTCCGGGTTTTCGCCCGTGACTACGAGGACGACATTATTTTTAAGAATATCGAGGGTTGTTGGTTCGTTCGAGGCCGCAAGCTGATATATGACCTGCATCATTGCCTCGAACGACGACGATTCGTTGCCGTGGATCGTGTAGGCCATCCAGGCGATTGCGGGATTACTTTGAGCGATGCTGCTTGCCTCCGCGGCCGACGTCTTTCGAGGGTCGGTCAGACGGGCGACGTTAGCCCTGATCTCGTCGATCCGCGCCATGTTCTCGGGCGATGAAATGGCGACGATATGCTGCATTCTGTGCTCGTTCGTCGTGCCGATGTCGTAGATCCTTACACGGTCGGGCGCGGCTTTGGCGATTGCGTCTATCACCTGCTCCATCTGAGCATAGGTTGTGTGATGATCACCGACGTCAAAACGAAGAGTGCTCTGTGGTTTCGGCACATTAGAGCGGTATTCGCCGCGCGAGTAGAAATCGAATTTGGTTTCGGTTTGGGAGAAAGTGGCCGCCGTGAGCGTACAGCACAGGAACGCGGCGAGCAGCAAAGTTTTTGTTTTCATAATTAGGCTTCCTGACTTAATGGTTAATCAAGTTGAATTAAGTGTAAAAGTAAACTATGACAGTCAGGAAGGCGGGCTTGCCCCCGCTCTTACTGTATCTGTTGCCAAGTAAGAGCGGGG
>JANPCJ010000359.1:0-5683 GCA_031430895.1 Chloracidobacterium sp.
GTATGCCGTTGATATTGCCGTGGACGGAGACGAAGCGACATACATGGCTTCGATCAATAGCTACGACCTGTTCATTCTCGACATAAATTTGCCAAAGAAGGATGGCTTTGAGGTTTGCCGTGAGCTCCGCGAGAGCGGCAGCAAGAAGCCAATCTTAATGCTAACGGCCCGCGATGATATAGATGATCGTATCTGCGGGCTTGATACCGGCGCGGACGATTATCTGACAAAGCCGTTCGAATTTCGGGAATTACTTGCGCGTCTGCGTGCTTTGCTGCGGCGCCAAGGCGAGGTTCGTTCGCCAAAGATAATCATCGGCGACCTTGAAATTGATACCATTTCTCAGAATGTTTGGCGTGGCGGACAACAGATCGAATTGACGGCAAAAGAGTATTCGCTTATCGAATTCCTCGTACTCAACAAAGGTAAGGTTGTCGGACGCGAAGAAATTTCCGAGCATGTTTGGGACGATACTTTTGATCCGTTCTCAAATCTTATCGAGGTTTATATCAAACGGCTGAGAAAGAAACTTGACGAAGGCTACCCGATTCAGTTGATTCACACGAGACGAGGTTCCGGTTATATTTTGAATGATGTTTAGGTCGATACGCGTAAAACTAACACTTTGGTACATTTGCATACTTGCGCTCATATTGGCGGTTTTTTCGGTTATTACATATTCGATCTTTGTTCGGGTGTTGCAAGATGAAACAAACGCAAACATGTCCGAAATGGCGACCAATTTCAACACCGCGGTCAAGGCTGAGCAGAATGACGCCTTAAAGAAATTGTCACCCGATGGTCTGATCAAGGAGGCCTTGGATGAATTTCATTTTCGCGATTATAATTTCGTTGTCTTTTCGCACGACAACAAGCCCGTGGCAAATACGGGCGTAAGAGAATTGCCATCCGAGTTTGTTGCTGCAGTGTCCCCAAATAAGTTTAGAAGGATCACGATAGACAATGAGCCATTTAGCGTTTTAGAAGTGCCGGTTCGGGTTGAGAACCGCAGTTATAAGCTTTATGTCCTATTTTCACTCACCGACCAAATTGCGGTTGAGACCAGGGTTCAGCGGATTTTCTTTATTGTCACTCCGTTACTACTTTTATTCGCCGGTGTCAGCGGCTATTTTCTCGCTCGCAAAAGCCTCAATCCTATCGCCTCAATGGGAAAACAGGCAAAACGCATCACCGCCGCCAATCTTCACGAGCGTCTGCCGGTTTCCAACCCGAATGACGAGGTCGGCGAACTGACCGCTGTCTTTAATCAATTGCTGGACAGACTGGATCAGGAATTCGAGAAACAGCGTCGATTTATGGCCGATGCTTCTCACGAGCTCCGCACACCACTCGCGATCGTTCGCGGTGAGTCTGAGGTCGCGCTGCAAAAGGATCGCCGAACGGTCAGCGAATATCGAGAATCTTTGAAGATCGTCAATGATGAAGGAAAGCGGCTAACAAAGATCGTCGAGGACCTTTTTACACTTGCACGAGCAGACTCGGGCCAGATCAAGGCTAATTTGCGTGAAATATATGTCGATGAGATTGTCGCGGATTGCGTCAAATCGATCAGGACACTGGCCGATAAGCGAAACATAGCGCTTCAATTTATTGGCGAAGAGATGACTATGAGAGGTGACGAATCCCTGCTGCGTCGGCTTTTTATCAATCTTCTCGACAATGCCGTCAAATATAATCAGGACAACGGCAGAATTGAGGTCACGGCCTCAAACGATGAGATCAGAATACTGAATACAGGGCCCGAAATTCCCGCAGACCAAAAAGAAATGATATTCGAGCGGTTTCATCGTGTCGATAAGACCAGTTCACGCCTCAGTGAATCCTACACCAGCGGGGCGGGCCTGGGACTTTCCATCGCGAAATGGATCGCTGATCTGCACCAGGCAGAGCTCAAATATTCCCGTTCTGAAAATAGCGAGAATATTTTTTCACTTAATTTCTCACGTTAATCTTCTGTTTATCTTCGATTAGTTATTCTGCTTGTGAGCTCGCGACCAGAACGAGTATTTTTACGAAGGAGAAAAACTATGAAATTCATTAATAATTACGTTGCAAAAATTGCATTTTTATCACTTTTGCTTGTTGGTATGCTGGCAATGTCGTCATTGAGCGCATTTGCGACCGGTAACGAGGGCAAACCGCGCGCCAAGACTGTGGCTGTCGCAAAGAACCGCATGACGCCCAAAACTGCTAAGCCGAGAAAGCACCGAAAGGCTCGAAAGACAATCAAAAAAATGACACCATCGGCCAAGCCAGCAAAATAGTGTTGGAGAGATCGAGAAAGTCTGTTTGGCGGTTAATGTTAAGGCAATCATCCTGACTTAGCCGCCTTCCTATATTTACAAGCCTGAGTGGTAAGAAGGAGAAGCGAAATGTATAACATTAGTCTGTTATCAGGTATTTTTGATTCGTTAATACTTTCAGTAATTGTTGGGACCTTTTGCTATCTGTTATATTCCGTCGTGCCCCGGCGTTCTAATTCGAACTGGCAAAACGATCCATCGGTAAGGAGTCAGCCTAGGATTCGGAAATTTCAATCTCTTAAAAAAAATGGACAAAGATAAAACATAATTCTGCGTTAATCTTCTGTTCATCTTCGGTTAGTTATCCTGCTTGTGAACTCGCGACCTAAAACGAGTATTTCACGAAGGAGAAAAAACTATGAAATTCATTAATAATTACGTTGGAAGAATCGCATTTTTATCTTTTATGTTCGTCAGTCTCTTCGCCGTTTCGTCGGTGATCACGCTTGCAAACACTCGTGACACAAAGTCGGCAGCTAAGACTTTGACAAAGGGAGCAAAATCATCAAGAGCGGCAAAACGAAATGATGTGACTCTCGAACAAGCACGATCCATCGCATTGAAAAAGGCATCCGGCAAGATCGAAGGTGAGGAACTTGAGACTGAAAAGGGAATGAGAGTTTATTCGTTCGACATCCGAAATAAAAAAGGCACGATAACTGAGATCTGGGTAAACGCCAAGACCGGAAAGATCGTCCATAAGTCGACGGAGAACGCTAAGGCCGAAGCAAAAGAAAAGGCTGCCGACATGAAAAAGAAAGACAAGAACTGATAGAATCCGATAGCTTCGCAAATCGCGAAAGGCGATCACTCTCGGAACAACAGGGTTCGTTTCCGAAGTGATTGCCTTTTGTTTTCGGTAAAGGGTTGAAGAACTTAGTGAAAGGGCGCGCTGTAATTTATGAACATGTTCACTTTCACAAGGTCGGTAACGACGGAATGGCTTCGCCGTTCTGTTTGGCTGTCTTTTGTCTTCTTTTTTTTGCATCACGGTGCGGTAAGCGGACAAACTCCTTCGCCGTCACCCAGTCCGTCTGCTCCAATTAAGTCAGACACAGATAAAAAAGCGGCGAGCACCTCGCCCGAAGACAAGATCAAGCGTTGGTTTGAGTTCGATCAGTTGTCGGTGGCATCGCGGTATCATTTTATCGAAAACGACAATAACAGCAAGGCCGCGAACAATGTGCAATACCAGTTTGCCGCCAAGTTCCGTTTTAAGTTCGACGCTAAGGGCAAATACAGCGTGGCGGCAAACTTGGCGACCGGGCCTTCGTTTACGACCTTGTGGAATGCTTCAGGTGGGGGAACCGGTAGAACGCAAAAGAACCTTAATTTCAGACAGCTTTATTTCGACGCCAAGCCGACCAAAGCGGTCGAAGTCCAGATCGGCGGGCTTTACGTCAATTACGGCGAGAATACCGAAGTCACGACCTATGACAACGACGGGTATATCACGGGCGAACGTGTCTTGTTACGTCTGCCAAAAAAGTTATACTTCGACGAGATTTCCGTCACCTATGGCAGACTCGCCGACCGGAGCACGCCCAACGTATTCAATCGTTTTAAGCGGTTCGACCAGCAGAATTACCACCAGTTTCTCGTTCGAAAGCAGATCAACAAATGGGCCGGATTTTCCGCCGATTACACGTTCGAATCCGGGATGGATACCTTTCACCAAGCGGTGAAGTTCAAACTGCCAAAGAAGCAGATCATCGACACTTTTATTTTTGAAAACTACGAGCGAACCGATCCCGACCGAAGTTACGGCTTCAACGCCTTTGGCGAAAAGAAACTGAACAAGATATTTACTCTCAGCGGCGGCTTTGCCAACATCCGCATCAGGGCGCTGAATGCCGACCGCTTTCCGCCCGGCAAACGAATATACTTTACAGCCATCGCAAAGATCAGTCCTGAATTCAGCGTAACAACGCAATTTACGCAGGGTGTCGGCTTTATTGCCCCAACCATCGCCCGCACTCGGCTCGACATCATTTTCAGTTACAATTTCCTTGAAACGCTCCGCCGGACAAGGTTATTTTGAGAGAGTCTTTGAATGTATGAAACGAGGCTGCTTAAAAAGCCCATTTTCTTCTCTTGTTCGGTGCTGTTCCGTGCGTTCCGTGGTAAATTCAGAGAAATCAACCACGGAATACACGGAAAAACACGGAAAGATCAACGAAGCCAGGTCGAACTTCTCCTTTTCAGACAGCCTCTTTGGCTAGTTATTCTGTATACAGTATGAGAGTCAACAGGTTCGTTGTCACAAAGTCGTTAAAGTGCGGAGCGATTCGACGTTTTTTTGCGTCGGCCTTTTCGGTCGGCATAATGTCGTTGATGACAGCGGCGCAGGGCGGGCCGCCGATGATAACGGACGACACGGAGACGGTTCCGAAAGGGCATTGGGAGATAAACACTGCTTTTACTATCGCACGCGGCTTTGACGGACGGCTATTTGGGACACCGCTGCTCGACATCAACTACGGGTTGAGTAAGAATATGCAGCTCAAGGTCGAAATACCCTGGCTCGTGCTACGGCGTAATGGTCAACGCGGCATATCTGGTTTGGGCAACACAAATATCGGTGTCCGTTGGCGTTTTCGTGATGAGGACAAAAAGCATCGCGTTGCTATGTCAATCTATCCGCAGATCGAATTTAATAATCCAACGTCGTCGCGTCGTCGCGGTCTGGTGGACAAAGGCCCCGCATTCCTCATGCCGCTGCAATGGCAGACGATGGTCGGCAAATTCGCCGTCGGCGGTGATGTCGGTTATCGCTTCAAACGAGGGCCGGACGAGTTGATCTATGGTTTCATTGTCGGCAGAGAGTTGAACAGTTCGGTTGAAGTGATGGGCGAGATTCACGGAACCGGGCTAACGCGGAAACTTGGCGACAGCGAAGTCGTATATAACTTCGGCTCGCGAATAAAGCTGAACAGCCACGCGAACTTCATCTTCTCAGCCGGAAAGAGCATCCGCAGCAACTTCGACCCGCGATTCATCGGCTACGTAGGCGTACAGATAAACTTTTGATTTCAAGGTTTGTAAGAATCATTTTGAAAACTATGGACAAAGACAGAAGTCAATCGGACAATTCCATTCATGCGCTGGAAGAAGATATTTGCATTCATATATTTTCTGTATCAGCGGCGATGGTTGGCGTGTGTCTGACGGTTATCGGTATTTTTCAAATCGGAAAACTAAAAGAAGTAGGTTCAATCAGCGACAACATTTTGGCGATTGATGCAATGGCGTTTCTTTTCTCGTGTATTCTGTCATATATCGCACTGCGAACGCGGACGCAAAAACGTCGTCAACGTATCGAAAAAATCGCCGATTTAGTTTTTATGGGTGGCTTGTGC
>JANPCJ010000360.1:0-7796 GCA_031430895.1 Chloracidobacterium sp.
CCCGCCTTCCTGACTGTCTTGTGGCTTGTTGAATCCTTCTGTTTAAATTTGATTGAGATTGGAACTAGTAACTGAAACCGCTACTTAAAAAAAGGCGGGCACACGGCCCGCCTTCATTCCTTTGACAAGCCCACTACGGCAGGAATCCGAGTTGGCTGTAAAGTTGGTCATGCTGAGTAAACGCGCCGTAGTTTGGGAATACGGACAGTTCGTCGGTTGGCGAGAGGCCGAACCATCGGGCCATTCGCATGGCGTATTGGTCGACTGAGGTAGTCGGAATCCAGCGGCCGCGAGGAGCGGTTCCGGTGTCGGTGTCGTCCGGTCCACCTAGAGTCAGCGTCGGGTAGTAATTGCCGCCGAGATTGTCGGGTCTAAGGCTGCCGTAAAAATTACCGCCGGCGACCGAGCCGCCCATGACAAACATATGGCTACCCCAGGCGTGATCGGAACCAACATTGACTCCCGATCCGGCCGGGTTCATCGTCCGGCCAAAATCGGAAAGCGTGAACGTCGTGACGTCATTCTGTACGCCCTGCGTCGTCATTTCGTCATAGAAAGCACGCATCGCCTGGCTAAACTGGCCATAAAGGTTAGTTTGACCGGCAAGCTGGCCCGAGTGCGTGTCAAAGCCGCCGATCTGCACATAAAATACCTGGCGGTTGACGTTTAGATCCAAGCGTTTCTTGACCAAGCGTGCCACCTGCCTTAACTGGCGTCCAATACCGGTATTCGGAAAGGTGACGGTCGTATCCTGCGATACTTGCAGAGCGCTGTTTGCCTGCATTGCCTGATCGGTCACGCGGCTGGCGGCCCTAATATAGTCATTCGAAAGATCCTGTGTGCGGAGGGCGTTAAATGCCGTTAACCTCGCCAAGGTGGGGCCCGTCGGGGTCGTTCCGAAACCCGCCGGGTTCAACACGGAATTTAGCGGGGTGTTTGAATCGTTGATCGCAAGCGGCAAAGTAATCTGCCCGGCGGTAAATAACTGCGCGCCTGAGATCGATGTGACCATCGGAATAAGCCCGTTCGGGTTCTGCGGTTGCGTCAGCCTGTCAGATAATCGCCCGCCCCAACCCGTGAACATCTGGGTGGACGAGACGCTGGTAAATGCCTGATTCGTCTGGTCCGAATGAGAGAACAACTGATACGGCTTCTGGAAGGCCGAGTTGCGATACTGGTCCTTTGTCAACGGCCGCGCCAGCGTACCGACGTTGCATACGACCGCGAGTTTGCCCTGATCGTACAGTTCCTTGATACCGGGGTTCGTCCCACCCGTGATCGTACCAAGGCTCGGATGCAGACCATATTGGAGATTGCCAAGACGCGGAACATTGATCGGCAACAATGCATCTGCTCCCGTCCGGGGCAGAGCCAGCCCCTGGGCCGCTCGTGATGAGGTATAGGCAGCGTAATTGCTAATGTTCGCGTCGTCATGGATGGGCACCACAAGATTATTGGTGTCATTGCCGCCCGACCAATAAAGCAAGACGAGCGCTTTGTAATTCTCGCCGCCCTCTGGTTGGCTGTCTATCACCTTTTGAGCCAGCGCGCTCATGGTACCGAGGTGGTGCATCTGCGTCGCGAGCGAAGCCATGCCGAGAGCACAACCGCCTGTTTTCTTTAAAAAATCGCGTCTGTTTTCTTTCATTGTTTTTACCTCTGTACCTGAAATTGTGAAGATGTTGTTACCAGATAAATCGCCTGCCGCGTCCGATTCAAGAGATCCGCGGGTGTCGCCGACGGATAAGCCGTGACGGCGGTCATGATCGTACTTCTCATCGAAGGCGACATTGTGCTATGCAGCATTCGGCGGTTAAGCTCATCAACCAGCAGACCTCCCGTCGTATCGGCGGCGGCGAGAGCCTGAAGATCGCTAAAATCCAGCGAAGTGCCTAACGGCGCATTGGGAAGGGCGACGGGGTACGGAATATCCGTAAAGACAAACCGATTGACAAAGTTTGTGCGCTGGATCGCTGTGCCCGTTGTCATGATCGCAAACTCCGGTCCGAGCAGCGTCGTGCCGGGAATACCGTAATCGGGCGGATAGAAATTGAAAACGGTCGGTGCTTGAAACGGGATTTGGGCCATCCCGACATATTCTCCGCGTTGGTAAAAGTAGCCGTCGCTCGGACCGTTTCCGGCGGCGTTTCTGACTCCGAACGCTCGAAGGATATTCGTCGCAAACTGGACGGGCTCACGCAGCTTGCCAAAATTCGGATCGGTTTTGACATCGCCGCGGGCTTCGGAGTCGAGCAAAATGGCCCTGACGACCTCTTTCATCTGCGTCGGACTTGCACGATTTGCATTGAAAACAGCGGCGACGCGACCGACATACGCCGGCGTCGGGTCGCTCGCAACCATGTGCTGGATCAAGATCTTGCTGACGAACGGACCGACATTGGGATGGTTATAGGCATTGTCAATCGCCTGTTCGAGCGAAGCGTTAGCGTAGGTCGTTATGTTAGCCGCGTTGGTACAGTTGGTACAAGCCGCAACATTAGTGTTATTCGCCGGAAAGCTTGGATCGGCGGGCCAGCTAAGCAGTGTCTTGGCCGTCAGATCATGATTGCCGGTATTTAGAACCCGCATCGTGTCGATGTAGTTGACCGTGCCGGAAACGATATTCGGGCAGGATGCGACAACACTGCAAAACGAGAAGCCGGTGAGCAGTTTAGTGAGGTTGTTGACGCCGTTTTGATCGTATGTCGGAATCGGATTGCCTGTGGAGTCGAGCTTTAGCGTTCCGTCCTGATTCAGTAAAAACAGGCCAACAGAGAATAACTGCATCAACTCACGCGCATAATTCTCATTAGGACTGTTCCTGGTGCTAAAAGCCATATCGAGATAGTCTCCCATCGTCGGACTAAGCGTCATTTCCTTCATCAGGTTGCGGTAATTGCCAAAGGCGTTATTCCCCAATATCTTGTAGTACTCCATCATGTGACGGTTCTGCCGCACTTCGGGAGCCGCGGTTACCCAAATCTGGGCCAGGGACCATGAAACCCGATGGCGAAGCTGGGCGTCGCCGTGCAAAGCTTCCCTGAAAAACCACGTTTGTGGTTGGTACATGGTGTAATGGTCCCGTAAGCACAAGGTGAATTCCGCGGACGGGTTGGGAAAATTTCCACACCCGGTTGCGGCACTCGCTGCATCGTTTCCCTTGAGAGGAAAATTTGGATACGGATTGCCGACCGACGGATACTGGGCTTCAAACTGCTCGGCGAGCCAGCTTCTGATGCCAATACGACGGATGCGGCTGTCGAGAGATGCATTTTGCCCAAATGTGGCCTGTTGGAGAAAACGTGAGCGGTCGCCCGACCAACGGTAGCCGACGTATTCCGGTGCCGGGCCGCCCGTTTTGGATCGAACAGCAAGCTCTTTTCCAGTCGGCGTTGGAATCGCCCCCGGATCGTCCTTGATGCGGCCGCCGGTCTGGCCTAGGCCGAGTTTGACGCGGTTGCTGATCAGGCCGCGCCACGTGACGCCGATCAGGAGATCGCCATTGGCCTTTGGGGGTTCCCAGAATCCGATCTGGTCGGTCAGTTGGACGGTCAGTTCGTAAATGCCTCTTCCCGCGCCTTGAATATCGGTTACGGGAAAGCGGTATTTGCGGCCATCAGCATCCTCGACGTGGATGCGAAACGCATTTGCTCCCTCATCATCGGACAGTTTGAAGCCGGTGACATAAACGACTATTCGCGAGTCCGGCTGAAAAACCTGACCGCGTTGGCCTTCGAATGAAGCAAGCGCCCGTGTTGAGCCGCGTTCGCTCAACAAAACGGGTGTCGGCGAATTCGGATCCGGGTCATCCTGTGCCGTCACCCCAAACACCAAACACGCGGCTAGCGCCAACGTCGCGGTAATACGCAATAAGAAACGCGATGAACTGCTTTCCATACCAATCCTCCTCTTTAAGGCTGAACAAACTAAACTGTCGTGACTAAATGAATCGGGCTGCGAAGGGAAGTGCAACCGTTAAATAATGTTTTACGCTTTACAATTTACAACATTCGGCGAAAAATTTCAAGCGCTTTATTGTACAAAATATTTTGCTGAAATGCTTCCCTGCAAACTTAGACGTGCTTCTGTTCGAGATAGCCGATAAAATGTGAAGATTCGTAAAGTTTTTCGGTTATTGTGTACCCATTATCATGCAAAACTCAATAATTATTGACATGCCGGAGCATTTTAGTTTCAAAGCCACGGTTTACAGCCACGGCTGGTGCGAACTCGCGCCCTTTGCCCTTGACGAAGAAAATTGGCGGCTGAGCTATGTTTTTCGCGATGAGGAAAACCGCGCGGTTCCGGCGGTAATTTCGGAAGAAAACGGGCGGATTAGGATTGATCTCGCAGAAGGTGTGCTGGAGATTGATCGGATTGCTAGTCAAACGCGGCATCTGCTGCGACTTGACGACGATATTGACGGCTTTTATGAAATTATTGACGGCCATGACCGACTGAAATGGGTCGCTGAGCGGCGGGCTGGCCGGATGCTCCGATCGGCAACGGTTTTTGAAGACCTCGTTAAAACGATCTGTACGACCAACTGTTCCTGGGCTTTGACCAAAAATATGGTCTCGAACCTGGTCGAAAAACTCGGCACACCAGCGGCGGACGGCAAGAAGGCCTTTCCAACTGCCGAGGCGATGGCCGCCGTCACCTCAGATTTTTACCGCGAGGAAATCCGTGCCGGTTACCGCTCACCGTATTTTGTCGAACTCGCCGAGGCTGTTGCCGCCGGTGAACTTGATCCGCAGGCATGGCTGACATCCGACCTTCCAACGCCCGAGCTGAAAAAAGAGATGAAAAAGGTCAAAGGCGTCGGCGACTACGCAGCCGAAAATTTGCTAAAGCTCGTCGGACGTTACGACGGCCTCGCCCTCGACTCGTGGCTCCGGTCACAGTTTTACAAGAATCACAATAAGGAGAAAGTATGCTCCGATAAGAAGATCGAGAAGCATTACAAAAAATTCGGCAAATGGCGAGGGCTTGTTATCTGGTGTGACATGACTGAGAAGTGGATAAACTGATTGTCGTCTCAGTAGCCAGCTTAGTTGTAAACACCTACACAGTGCGCAAAGACGCAAAGACGCAAAGAATGAAAAAGGCCAGACCCGAGGGCCTGACCTTTTGCCGAAGCAGCTCGAAAGCCGATCAGCCCTGGGCTTTTATGGTGCCGGCAACATGCAAGTTGTGTTGTCGCCCATAATGGAATTCGCTATGCCGTCGCCGACGAGTACGCCATCACCGACGAGTACACCATCGCCGACCAAAACGCCGTCGCTAACGAGAACGCCCTGAGCGTTGTAAAACGGAGTCGGGCTGCCGCCCATCGCGTTTGAGCTGAGGAATAATGTTCCGTCGCCGACGAGGACGCCGTTGTTGCGAATCGCACCCTGATACAAGCTCATTGTGCCGCTGGTCAATGAGGTCGAGCGTGCGATAGTGCTGCCCGAAAAAGGTGTCCCGTCACCGACCAGCACTCCTTTGGCATACATCCCCTGATATTTGACCATCAGATCGCTGCCGTAAAGAAAGCCGAAATTCGTGATAACGCCCTGGCCCCAAAAGAAGGTCTGTCCGGCAATCGAGGTCGTTTGCGATGTCGGCAGTGAAGTGTTGAGCATCGCCGCACCGTTGGTCGTCGGGAGCGTCGATTTTACCAGACGGGCAATCCGCACCGCGCCGTCAATGTTCAGCATTCCTGCACCCTGCTCCACGAATTGGCATTTGCCAACGGCTGTGCCGAGTACATCAAGATTGCTTTGATTAAATTCGGCGTCAGATTCGGATTGGTTTCGACCAGCAGCATCGCCGCCCCCGCGACCACCGGGGCTGACATCGACGTTCCCGACATGTACATTGCCTTTTCGGTGCTGACCGTGCTGCTGCCCGTTCGCAGCGTCGTATAAGTTCTGGCTAAATAATTTTCCGTGCCGTTGTAGTAGCCGCGCGCTCCGATTATTTTGTTGCCCGGAGCAATGAGGTCCGGCTTGATCAGGTTGTCCTACTTTCTCGCGCCGCTTGCTAAAGTAACGTAGCCGCGTGTTGGGCCGCGTGAACTAAACGAAGCAACCGTATCGTCAGAGCGTGAAGCTGTGCCGAAGGTGTTTGCCGCGCCGACCGTGATAACCGATGGCTCAATGCCCGGCGAACCGATAGAGCCGAATTGTTTAATGCCGGCTGCGTCCTTACCATTATTGCCGGCCGAAGTGACTACGACGATGCCAGCGTTGACGGCACGGCGGGCGGCAAGACACAACGGGTCGTTGCGGTAACTGTCCCTGGCGGCTGTGCCGAGACTCATGTTTACGACGCGAATATTCCACCCGGCCCTGTTCGCCACCGTCCAATCAAGCGCGGCAATCAGATTGCTCACCGTGCCTTGTCCGGTGCTGTTCAGAACACGCAGGTTAATGATGCTCGCGCCGTCGGCAACGCCTTCATAGGCCGCATTGTTAAGTACCCAGTCACCGCCGAACATCGAAGCGACGTGCGTTCCGTGTCCATAAGCGTCGCCCGTGATGCCCTCGCCGGTAAAATCTTTATTATATTTAACTTTGTTCTGTCCGCCGGCATCCATCCAACGCATCAGGTTGTGCGAGCTGTCAATGCCGCTGTCGATCACGACGATATGCCCGTTTGTGCCGGTCAGCCAAGTGTTTGGGTCGCTGTCGCCCTTGTCTTTAATGCCTGTATTGTCCCAGCCGGTCGTAGTGGCGACATGTCCGAAAGATTGAACTTCGCGATCCGGCGAAACATATGCGACGTTGTCGGACTTGATAAGCTCATTGATCTGCGAGAGCGGAAGCTCGGCGCTGACCAATCCCAGATTGTCATAAGTTTTCTTAACCCTGCCGCCGACTCGCGCCACGTCGGTTACCAGGATGCCCTTTGTGCCTTTGTTGGCCTCGACCTCGCGCTCAAACATGGCTTCGCGTTCATCTTCATTCAAATCGCCGAGGTTTTCATTCAGCGGCGTTTCGGATTTCATCTGGATGATAACCCTTTGCATTCCGTCGGGACGCATGTTGTGAAATGCCTCATTAGCAGGTTCTTCCAGATCGGGGGCGATCTTGCTCTGGCGAATCTCATCCATCTGGTCCGTCTGCTTTTCCGTCGAATCGGTTCGGTCGAATCTCGCCGCTTGACCAAAGACCGTAAAAGAAACCATCTGGACGGATAATGCAAAAAGCACCAGCGTGGCAAAGGTTTGTTTGAAGTTGAATTTGTTGAACATGATATTCCTCAAAAAGGGTCGTAATCTAAATCCGGCACACAGCCGTCGTCGGCCTTCATATGGCAACGCCCGTGCCAAAGGGCTAACTACGGTAATAATGGTGGTTACAGTGAAACAATGAGTTTTTACGACAGGCGCTTCATTCAACCTTGAATGACCGAATCGGTCATTGTGATCGAAACGCTGGGTCGACAGCGGAGCACCGGGCGATCCGTTCGGCCCCGACGGCCCGATGGCGGCACTGGTGGTAACCGCACTCCCCAGAGGCAAGGTCTCGATCGCGTTTTCGAAGCAAGGCCAGGACGCGATGCGGGGCGAATTTAAGCGGAAGAAGGATACCGAATGGCTGCTGGCCGGAATATGGACGACGTCGGCGGGCATCCATGACGAGCCGTCAGTTCCGCCGGGCGACCCCGAGTCACGCCAATACCGCGGCATACTCTTAAACAAAAACGAACCGTTCGGAAACTACTCGACGATCTACACGATAGTGACGACGCCGTAGGTTGGTGCAGAACGGGCAATACGTGCGCAAGCCCGCGCGTAAGCAAGGGCG
>JANPCJ010000361.1:0-23654 GCA_031430895.1 Chloracidobacterium sp.
CAGAACTTTTACCTTTTGTTTTTTTACTTCACCGTCTAAAAACTGTATGCCACGCCGAGATTAACGTGATTGACGTTACGCCTGCCGCTTAACAAATGCAAAGTTTGAAAACGCCGAAGCTCCGCGCCGATTTGAAACTGCGGCGTGAATTTGTAAATCGAATTAAAGGCAAAAGCAAAATTCTGCGTCCGAAAATCACGCGGCGCGCGGCTGATTAAATCTTTGTCGCGCGGGTCGTCAATGCCGATTGACCCGTAAAGCAAAAGACGGTTTTGCAAGACGTCGGGCGTAAAACCTAACTGCATCCAGCCGCCTCGCGTGCCGATCGAGCGAACGCCGCCCGCAACGAGCGTTGCACCGTTTCGATAAGCAAAATCGTTGTTGTAGCTTTGAAAGACTCCGGCTTGAAAGCCGCCTAAATTTCGTCCGAAAAACGCTTCACCCGTTAAACTCAGGCGCTCGGCAAGCGGAAAATTCCAATCGAGCGCGATGCCGATTGATTCAATATCGTTTTTTACATTTGCCGTCGTGCCGGTGAAAACCCGCGACCGTCCGAAATGCGCCGAAAGTCCGATGTTTCCGGTTTTTTTCGTGCCGAGCCAATTCGCATCAGCGAATGCGACGCGGCTTTGGAAGAACGGCACACGCGAATTCGCGCCCGTCGTCGGTTGTAAGAAAAATGTTGAAGTTATCGGATAATCTCCGGTTTGCGGCGCGAGAATCGCGGCTTGCCAGAGAAAATTTTTACTAAATTTTCTTTCGAGTTTGATTTGCGGAATTCGCGCCCACAGGTTTCCGGCTGCGGCAAGCTGTGGGATCGCGGCGGCGGCAATCGAAATAGGATTATTCGGCGCAAATACCATCCAATCCTGTCCGACGGTAACGGAAGTTTTTTCCCAATCGAGGCGCGCATTTGCCAGTCTCAATCTAACAACGCCAAAATTCTCGCCGATGCCGATTGTCGGAAAGCCGCCGAAAAAGTCTGCTTCGACAGTCGCGGTAACTCTCGCGTTACCGACTTTCGCTCCTTCGACTCGCAAACCTAAACGAGTTTGTCTCACACTCGCGCTAACATTTCCCGAACCTGCTGGCGTGGCGAAGAGTGGAACGTCGGCGTTATTCGTGCCGCCGCTGTTGCCGAAAGCGTTGAAGTAAATCGTGCCGTATGGAACTAGTCGCACTGAGCCGATGTCGACGCCGAGCGGTTTCGTCTGCTTGTCCGGCAAAACGTCTTGATTCGTATTCGTTTCAGATTTCGTTTCTGTTTTTACTTCCGTTTTTGTTTCGGATTTTGCGGCGACGGCTGAATCGTTTGGATTTGCCGATGCTTGCACCGTCGGCGCTTTAGCGGGAAGCAATCGGATTAGTTTGGCGAGTTCTTCGCGCATTTGTTTCATTTCCGACTCCATTTGCACGATCCGTTTTTGCAAATCTTCGTTTGAAGGCGTTTTGACTTCTTGCCCCGAAATTGCGGTAGAGCCGAACGTCGATAAGAAAATCAAAACGAGTATAGTTTTCAACATACGACCTCTTTCATTAGTGCCTTGCGGATTTCATTAGTACCTTGGAGTGTGACTCCTTTTTAAACTTTTAGACCCGCTATTTACCACCCTCAAGGTGTGACCTTTCGCTCGCTTTTTGAATGTATGACCGAGACTCTTTCGGAGTTAGAGATGAGCCGCCTGCCAATAGCGGTCGTGGATGCTTTTCACCCAACTCCACGGCGTTCCTTCTTGGAGACGATATAATTCGTCATTCCAAATCCCGTAGTTGAGATAGATGGATTCCGCGCCGCCCTGGTCAATAATCGTGGAGATTTCGTGATAATAAATCTCTTCGGGCTGTTCGCCTTTTATTTCCGCCGCGATGTTTTTCGCCGCGACGGCCGCTTGGCGCACCGCCATATGAGCGAGTTTCGGTCCCGCAAGCGCGGTGCAGTCGCCGACGGCATAAGTTTGCGGCAATTCGGCAACCTGCATTAACTTATTGACTTTAGCGAAACCCGACTCGTCGGCGATACCTGAATTCTTAACCATCGTTTGCCCTTGAAACGACGGGACGAGCATCAGCAAATCGTGGTTTATCGACCGTCCGTCATCACTCGAAATTTTATCTTCAGAAATTTCCCGGACGGGAAAATTTTCGATAAGTTCAATCTTGTGCATGGCCAACGCCCATTCCAGCTTGCTGAAAATCTTCGCCCCACCGAAGGCTTCACGAACAGTTTCGGGAAACACGACTGTTATCGAAATTTTCTTTTCGGAAATTTCCGTTTCAAACCGCCGCGCCAGCGCGAAAGCCGTTTCACATGACGGGACGGGCAAGTTCCCGCCCGGACACATTCCGACGACGATTTTACCGCTACCGAAACCTTTGACTGCCTTGCCGAATCTCTGGGCCGCCTCGACACCCAGAAGATGATAAGCGTGTTCGTAAAAGCCGGGCGTCTTTTCCATCGCCAGGCGTCTGCCGGATGCTATAACGAGGTAGTCGTAAGGGATGTCAATCGGATAATCTTCTTTATTAACAGAGACTGAACGGCTTTCCGCATTGATACGAACAGCCTCGCCTTGACTAAAGCGAACTCCGAGATCGCTCAATCTTCTGCGCAAATCAAATGAAATTTCACCCGGCTTGAATTTGCCGAAAGCGACTTGCACCAAAGCCGGGTAAAAGATGAATTTTCGACTCTTTGAGACAAGCGTGATTTCATGTTCCGAACCAAACGTTGCCGCGAGTTTTTCCGCCGCAATCAGGCCGCCGAAACCGCCGCCTAAAATCAAGATGTTTGCCATTGCCGCCGCTCCTCGCCTCGCCGTTTGCGGTGTAGTTCGCAAATGTTGTCTGTTTGCTTTAGCCGCACTTCAGAATTTTCACTGCTTTTAGAAGGTGGTAATAACGGTTTCCGTTTCGATATATTGGACTAAAACGGGCATCGGTTGAATGATGTGAACCAATGTTTTCGTGCCGCCCGCGTCTTCAATCTCGACCGTGCCGACCTGACGATCGTCCGCCCGGCGAAAATAAACCTTTTCCGGCTCCAAAATGTTATGCGTCTGGTGATTGTCCGTGCCGCTTCCGACCATAACTCCAATCCGTTCCTGCCCTTCTGCGTCTTCAAAGGTTAAGCCGCCGAGCGGAAGCCCTTCGGTCAAAATTTGCGCACCCGTCTCGTTGTTCATCACCTCGATTTTTGTCTGCCAATCAAGTTTCTCGCGGCTTAACTCATCAAAAAATTGTTTCCAATCTTGTTTTGGAATTTCGTTTGTCATCCTATTCTCCTCCTACTTCGATTAATTGTATTCAAATCAAATGAAATAAAGACTCTCCGTCGGACTTAACTGCAAACGCCGTTCCTTATGAAAAAGTCGACGTTTGGTGAACTTCATCCCTAAAAGATTTTTGAATGATCAGAAAGGGTGAAAAAATTCGCGGTTGGTGGGGGAATTTTCACGTTTTCGCCAGGCGTTTGTGAAAAACAGCGATTGTTTTTCGGTGCAATAAAGAATGTATACCTTAAATCCTTGGCACATCCGTTGCAGAAACTATACCGGCGAAACCCTGTTGGCGATGGTTTGCGGGGTAAGCATCGTACCTTTGAACAAGAAGGTTAACAAAACGCTTTCGGAGAAAAATATGAAAATACTAATTGCTTATGACGGTTCAAGCTGCTCGGAAGCGGCTATTGATGATTTCGTACGAGCGGGATTGCCCGAAACGGGCGAGTTCAGGGTGATGTCAGTCGCCGAGGTCTGGCTTCCGCCTGAAAATTCATCGGAATGGGATGCGGAAACTTCCGACCCTTATCTGAAAGAAATAAGCCGCATACATTTAGAAAAAAGCAAAATAGCCGTTGCCGAGGTCGAAACTCTGGCAAATCACGCCGCCCAGCGTCTGCGAAAAATGTTTCCGGGCTGGACGGTTTCGGCGGAAGCCACCACCGGCTCGCCCGCCTGGGAAGTCCTGACCAAAGCCGATACTTACAAACCGGATTTGATTGTCGCGGGTTCACACGGGCATTCGGCGCTTGGACGTTTATTTCTCGGCAGTATCTCGCAGAAGATTTTGACTGAAGCTCATTGTTCGGTGAGAGTTGCTCGCGGACGCATTGAAGTTGATCCTACACCGGTTCGCATCCTTGTGGGTTTGGACGGCTCGAAAGGTGCTGAGGCGGCAGTCGAAGTGGTTGCGTCGAGGAATTGGCCGGAAGAATGTGAGGTTCGCCTGCTCGCCGTTAGCGACCCTCTCACGCCGTCGTTAATCGGACGTTTTGTACCTCCGATTGCTGATCTGGTCGACGAAGTCAATAAAGACGAGCGCGAATGGCTACAAAAACTCGCGGACCCGGCATTGCAAAAACTAAAGGAAGCCGGATTGACGGCAAGTATTCTTATCGAGGCGGGAAATCCAAAACAAATTCTTGTCGAAGAAGCAGAAAGTTGGAACGCCGATGCGATTTTCGTCGGAGCTAACCGTTCCGGCAGCCGCATAGAGAGTTTTCTGCTCGGCAGCGTTTCATCGGCGGTAGCTGCGCGGGCGCACTGCTCGGTGGAAGTAGTTAGAAAGAAACCGGGAGAACGGGAAGGCGTTTCTTCCGCAAACGGGTAAAAATGACAGATATCGTCGCACCTCGAGATCCCGGTCGGCTCGAACACGAACACTCACCCGAAGCGATTCGCCGTCGGCTGGCGCAAGGAGCGAAGTACAATTACCTGCGCGATTTTGTCTACGGCGGAATTGACGGAGCCGTAACGACATTTGCCGTTGTCGCCGGAACGATGGGCGCGAATCTTTCCACCCGCGTGGTATTGATTTTAGGCGCAGCAAACCTGATTGCCGATGGGTTTTCGATGGCAGCATCGAACTTCTTGGGAACGCGCGCCGAGCGTGATGATTACCGGCGTTTGGAACTCATCGAAGAACGGCATATTGAAATCGCGCCGGAAGGCGAGCGCGAGGAAGTGCGGCAGATTTACGCCGGGAAAGGTTTTTCGGGCGCGGAACTTGAGCGCGTCGTTCAACTCGTTACGTCCGACCGCCGCCGTTGGATTGCGACGATGATGGCGGAAGAATACGGTTTGCCGACCGGGATTCGTTCGGCTTGGATCGCAGGAGCAGCGACTTTCGCGGCATTCCTTGTCTGTGGACTGATTCCGCTCTTACCGTTTATTTTCGGTGCGTCCGAATCATTTTTGTTTTCGACCGTTTTGACGGGGGTGATTTTCTTCCTTATCGGCTCGGTAAAAAGTCGCTGGTCGACCGCTTCGTGGCTGAGTTCGGGTTTGATGACGTTTATCGGCGGCGGCGCGGCTGCCGCGCTCGCGTTTCTGGCTGGCGTGGTTTTGAAAAACGTCGTGCCATAAAAATTCGATGTTCCTAAAGGTTCTGTATTTTGGATTGATGGTTGTTAGTTAAAGGCTTAAAGGCAGTTGGGAAAGATGCATTTAAGGTTTTGGGGGTTTTAATAAATGAGTGTTGTGTTTGTGGAGTGGCGAAAATTCCCGCCAATTATGCAAACTCGCCACGCCGATTTTAGACGCGGTGGACATCTGGAGAAAGTTTTCGCCTGAACCCAAAAGTGGCGGATAGCGAAGGTCGATGCGAATCGTCTTTTTTTACGATGAATAAAGAGTCACACCAAAATAGCAAGTCTTTGGCAATGTCAATCGTCGAAGTTTTGCAATGCGTCCTGAAAAGTTTGGGCTGGCGATTAGCTGCCGGTTTGCTTTCGGCAATTGGGGCGGTCGTTTTCTTCGGTTGGCTGGCAAGCGAGGTTTTTGAAGGTGAAACCAAGGCGTTTGACGATGGTTCTTTTTACCTATCTTGGCTCGGTTTTGGGAATAAGCGCTCTCTTCGCCATTGCTTCGGCAATTCTGCTTTATCTGCATCACAAACGCGCGACAATTATTTTGTGGATAACGATGGCGGGCGAAGTATTTCTGGAATTAACACTAAAGACTTCGTTTCAACGCTCACGTCCTGTGCCGTTTTTAGAGTTCCCACTTCCGTCTTCCTACAGCTTTCCTAGCGGACACGCTTTTGCTTCGCTCTGTTTTTTCGGTGTAATGGCGTGGCTCATCACGACGCGAACAAAAAATTGCGGTTTGAAAATTTTCGTTTGGCTGACGGCGATATTTCTGATCTTGATCATTGGACTTTCACGCATCTATTTCGGCGTTCACTATCCGAGCGACGTGTTGGCCGGTTATGCGGCGGGTTTAATCTGGTTAGTGACGGTCATTTTCGAACGGTCTGAAGCTCGAAACACTTCCAAAAGTTTCGCTCAGGTTTTCTTCTTATTCATCGGTTATCTTGGCTTTTGTAGTCTTTATGGGTTTATTTATTGAGGTTTAAGCCGCTGCAATTGGCGGCGGTGTGAAAACCGTTTCGTAACCCGTTTGGTTTTCGCGGCCACAGAATCATTCCTTGAATAAGGACTAAAGGGAATTGAGATAGAATCTTCCTGACTTGGTAAACTCGAATCGGCACGGATTTTGTACTTATTGATTTTTGATTACGAAACTCTAAACACCGAGATCCGGGCTCGAACACTCAACTAAAATGTCAACAAAACCGGATAAAAAAGCGACTGAAGATTTTGAGCGGCCTCCCTCGGCGAATGAAAGTTCCAGCCCCTTGCTTGCTCCGTACGCTTATTCGGCAAAGCAAATTACGAATTTGCTAAATGTTGACGCTGAACAAGGTTTATCAAACGAAGAAGCCGCAACAAGGCTGCTCCGCGACGGAACAAACACGGTGGAAACCGCTGCCGGGCGCAGCTGGTGGCAGATTCTCCTCGGACAATTCACAAGTATTATCATCTGGCTGCTGGCGTTTGCGGCGGTGGTCGCGTGGTTTACCGAAAGTCGTCTGGAATCGGCGGCGATTCTGACTGTGCTGGTTATCAATGCCCTGATCGGATTTGCAATTGAATGGAAGGCTGGGCGTGCACTCGATGCTTTGCGAAAAGCGACGCAGACATTGGCGCGGGTGCGACGAGGTAAGAGCGAACAAGTCATTGATGCCACCAAACTCGTCTCCGGCGACATTATTATTTTGACGGCGGGTGACCGCGTTCCGGCTGATTCGCTGTTAATCGAAGCGGTCAATTTACACGCCGATGAATCCACCTTGACCGGCGAAAGCGTGCCGGTTGAAAAATTAATCGCTCCCAACGAAATTTCCGCGCCGCTCGCCGAACGCCGTTCGATGGTGTATCTCGGAACTAATATCGTTCGCGGACGCGCTTCTGCGGTGGTGACGGCAACCGGAAACAAAACGGAAATGGGTCGCATCGGTCAGTTAATCAATGAAACTAAACCTGAGCAAACGCCGCTTGAGGAAAAGTTGCAGGAGTTGGGCAAAAAGCTCGTTTATATCGTTTTGGGCGTCGCCGCCGCCGTGATGCTGGCAGGTTTCCTGCGCGGCGACGAGTGGTGGCTGATGCTTGAGGTTTCGGTCAGTCTGGCGGTCGCGGCAGTTCCCGAAGGACTTGTCGCCGTGACAACTCTGATTTTAGCTCTCGGCGTTTTGCGGATGGCCCGCCGCAACGCGATTGTCCGAAAACTTTCGGCGGTCGAAACGCTCGGCAGCACGACGGTTATCTGTTCGGACAAAACCGGAACATTGACCGAAAACCGGATGACCGTCCAGGAATACCAACTGGCAAACCGGCAGGTTATTCAAATTTCCGCCGACACCGAAACAAATGTGCCGGATGAAAATCTTCAGCGGCTTTTGCGCGTCAGCGTCTTGTGTAACGAGGCTTCGTTTGACCCAAACAACACCGACGAAAAACAAACCATCGGCGACCCGACTGAAACCGCTTTGCTCGTCGCCGCGGATAAATTTGGATTAAACGTCCAGACCGAACGCTCACATTATAAAAAACTGTTCGAGATGCCGTTCGATTCCATCGCCAAACGGATGGTAACCGTTTCGGAAGGCAAAGACGGAAAACAATTTGCGGCGATGAAAGGCGCGCCCGGCGTGGTGCTCGATGCTTGCAGCAACTATGTTGCCGGAGACGGGAAAATCAGCGTCCTCAATGAAGAAACACGTCGCGATTTCTTAAAAATTAACGAAGCGATGGCGAGCCATGCGCTGCGCGTTCTGGCTTTTGCCGAAAAACCTTTAAGCGGCGATTTTGATTTCAATTCAAATGACAAAACAAAATCAAATGACGAAACCAAGAACGGCTACATTTTTTTGGGCTTTACCGGAATGATCGATCCGTTGCGCGAGGGCGTTGTCGAAGCCGTCCGAGAAGCACAAGCTGCCGGAATTCGCGTCGTGATGCTGACAGGCGACCAGATAAATACAGCCCGCGCCATCGCTCAAGAACTTCATTTAAGTGAAGGCGCGGATATTTTTGCACTGCATTCCGACGATTTAGCAGATTCTGACAGCGAACAAATCGCTCAAATGGCGCGTGAAGCCCACGTTTTTGCTCGCGTTACGCCCGAAGACAAACTCCGCATCGTCGAGGCTTTGCAGCAAGCCGGTGAAATCGTCGCGGTGACGGGCGACGGAGTAAATGACGCTCCCGCCTTAGAACGCGCCGACATCGGAATTGCAATGGGAATGCGCGGCACGGAAGTGGCGAAAGAAGCGGCCGATATTGTTCTAACCGACGATAACTTTTCGACCATCGTCAAAGCCGTCGAAGGCGGACGCGCGATTTATGCCAACATCACTAAATTTGTTCATCTGACGCCGCCACGTCAAACGTAACGCTTTCAAGCAGCATTTCGATATGCTCGATGCTGCGCGTTCCGGCGTCCGATGCCCTCTGCGATGCGAACGCTTCTGGGCAAATGCGTGGCGAGCGAAATTTTCTGCTTGCGGCACTCGTCAGCCAGCGCAAGATAGGCATCGTGCGGAACTGCGTTATGAACTTTGATAAAGTCAACTCCGAGTTGTTTCAAATTTCTGACTGCCGCTCGCGCTTCTTCGGGCGTGTTGACGACAATCGTCATCGAAGCGCGAAACTCGTTCATCTTTTTCTGTCCGTCAACGTAAGCACCAGCTCTGAAAATCCGCGTTCCGGTCAAAGTTCCGTCGGCAATTTCTCTGCGCCAACGGTCAATCTGTTCGAGATTGCCGCCCATATCGCGCACGCCCGTCACACCATTGGCGATGAGAGCGGGAAAAGCCGTGAACGGCGGCTGCTTCGTGTCGGCATAAAACGATAAATGCGTATGCATATCCCACAAGCCCGGAATCAAAAACTTGCCGGTCGCGTCAATCGTTTGCGCGTCTGCGGGAATGCGAACTTTGCCGGTTCTCCCAATCGCGGTGATGCGTCCGCCCGAAATCACCACAGTCATATCAGGTTTAACGGGCGCACCTGTGGCATCAATCGCAGTAACGCGAGTGATAACAAGAGGTTTAGGTTGCGAACTTTGTTTGGACTGAGCAAATACTGAAACGGGCGAAAACAAGCAAAGGGCTAGAAGGACTACTGTTAATTTTTTCATCATAAAACGCTCCACGAAGAATATCGCTTTACAATAGAACACCGCTCGATTCGGTTTTATGACGAAAATAACGCTAAACGGCCCAACGCTGGCCTTCAGCTGCGGCGCGCGATCAGCATTCAATCTAAGGAACAAGGCTACTTGAGAAAGATGCTATCGCGCCGTCAACTGCAAGGCTTTGTTGGGCGGCGGCTGGGCGAATACTCACCTTAGATTAGGATTGAGTTTCCACAATCCATAACCCCAACGCACAGCATAAATCATATATACAAAGTATGGAACGAGAGACCATGCCGCGGGTTTATCAAATTGAATTAGGCAAATAAACAGAGCAATCGCAATGAATGGATAGAAGGCAAATGCAAAGAAACTAAGAAACAAGTTCTGGGCACGGAAGAACACATAGTTCCAGAACGCATTGACGCTCATCATTGCTAAGAGCAGCGCCAAGGCTACATATGTTATCGAAGTATCGGCGCTGTGCCTGAAGATTCGGTAAAGGATGAAGAAACAGAGAAAACTGGGGTCAGGCCCGCAATTTGTGCGATTCGCATTAAAAAAATCGTGAAGAATGAGGTCAGGCCTGCGATATTGCGATCCTTGAGGCTTCGATATGTTTATACACCCCGTGATCCTCTCGGTTGGGTCGTAGAGTTCGTCTTGCGGTCGTCGTCTGCTTGCCGCCGCACGCGTAACGGTTTGCCGGGAACGCGGGCGCCCTCGCCTGCAACGCCGGTTCCTCCGGCGTGACGGTGTTCGCTAATCATAGACTTGAATGTGCACCGTGTGCTTCAGCGTCCTAAGGGACGCTTTAAGGCGAGGGCGCCTGCGGTCCCGGCGATAGGGTTTCGTTCCGGGCGTTGATCTTTTTCTAAAGGAAACGGCAGCCGACGAATGAAATACCTTCAACTGTTTTAGATTGACTTCGAGCGCCAAATACAACAAAATATAGTGCTCTCTCAAAGCACAAGCACTATAGAATGTTTAAGCTCCAGCGTTTAGAAATTACCGGATTCAAATCGTTTGCCGACTACACGGAGATTGTTTTCACCGGCAGCGGGATAACGGCCGTGGTTGGGCCGAACGGGTGCGGGAAATCCAATGTTTCCGATGCTATGTCGTGGGTGCTCGGCGAACAGCGGGCAAAATCACTTCGCGGCGGCGAGATGAAGGACGTTGTTTTTGCGGGGACCAAGAACCGCAAACCGGGCGGGATGGCCGAGGTCGTGCTTCATCTGGTGCGCGACGATTCGGTTTTTGATATTGACGAAAACGAGCTTGAGGACATCGATGAAGCCTTGAGCGGCATTGACGAAAACGCCGTCGATATGGAAGCAATCGGCAGTCAGCAGTCAGCGGTCAGCAGTCAGGAAAATGGTTTTCATCACGATCTTTTAGAATCGGAGGCTGAGGTCGAAACCGTGATGGCGGCGCAGGTTGGTTCGATTCAGACGATTCAGACAAAGGTAAAGACAAAACGGCATTGGCGGCCGCGTTCGTTTGCACTCGATTTTGCACCCGGTGAAGCGGTGTCTGTCACACGTCGGCTTTATTTGTCAGGCGAGAGCGAGTATCAACTAAACGGCAAAACGTGCCGGTTGAGGGACATCACCGATCTTTTTGCGGGCACCGGTCTTTCGGGGGCTCATTACGCTATCATCGAGCAGGGCCGCATTGGACAAATATTGTCGGCAAAGCCCGCCGACCGGCGAAATCTGATCGAGGAAGCCGCTGGCATCTCGAAATTTCGTTCGCGGCAACGCGCGGCGGAATCGCGGCTTGAATCTGCCAAGACAAATCTGGGCCGAATATCCGATATAGTTTCGGAAATCGACAAACAGGTAAATTCGCTCCGCCGTCAAGCCGCTAAGACACGTCGATTCAAGATTTTGCAGGAAGAATTTCGCACACTGCTGCGGCAGCTTTACGCCGCCGAGGGCAAATATCTCTCCAATCTCGCCAATGATTTGCAACTTCAGTTGGGCGAGGCGGCTGAGTTGGAGAACGGCCTTCGCGCCCAAGTCAAGGCGACAGAGGAGAGCGCGCGAGACGCAACGCAAAAGGCCCGCGACGCGGAAGAAGGTCTCGCTGAACTGCGGAAGATTCACGCCGGCAACGTCCTCGAACGTGACCGCGCCGAGCGTGAGCATATTTACAAATCGGATCAGATCGTTACGCTCAACAACCGGTGCGAGACCTTGCGGGGCGAGATTTCGGGCAGCGAGCAGCGACTCAAAACGCTCGGCGCCGAGATCGAGCGGCTCAAACTCGACGAGCAGAACGAAAGCTCGGCTCATGCGAAAGCCGAATCGGCATTGCGCGAATCGGAAGATAGCCACCGCCGAGAGGCCGAATCACTGGCCGCGATCGAATCGTCGATCGAGACGCTTCGCACGTCGCTGATGCAGCACACGGGTGCGGCCGAGCGGTTTGACGAGATCGGGCGGCAGATCGAGAACAATCTTCAGCGTTTGGAATCGCGTTTTGCCGGGCTCGAAAACGAAGGTTTACGCGCCGCTGAGACATTTGCGGCGAATCAACATCACGCCGCCGAACTTGCGGAGAATCTCAAATCCGAGGAAACAAAGCTTGGCGAGCTAAATATAGAGAAAGAGCAGTTGTTTGCTGTGACTACGGACGCCAGGAACGCACTGCGAGCGGCCGACGATGAGCTAAAGACTTTGCAGGATGAACATTCCGCCAAAAGCCATCGGCTTAATACTTTGCTCGAACTGGAGGAAAAGCGGGCTGTTTACACCCCGCAAGTTCAAAAACTTTTCGCCGCGGAAAAGGAGATCGGGGTTAAGCTGGGCGGCGTTCTGGCCGATAGGCTAAAGGTGGATCAACTGGCTGAAACCGCCGTCGAAACGCTATTTGGTTCGTTTTTGGAGGCTGTTATTGTCGAATCGTTGGCGGACGCGAAGCTCGTTTCCGAATGGCTCAAAGCGGGCGACATCGGGCGCACGGCGATGATTATTCTACCCAAATCCGATGGCGGCGAAGGCACGACGGAGCATACCAGGCGCGACACCATAGCTGATTTTCTTGGTGTGTCCGCCAAATTAGAAAAAGCTCTGAGGCAAATCTTCCCGCGCGAAATGTCGGCTCGGCTTGTTGATGAATTTGACGCATCAAAGGTGTCGGATGATGAGATTCTTGTAAATTTCGACGGCGAGTTGCTTCTTGGCGGTCGCATGTTTGTCTCCGGTAAGCGGACGTCTAAAGGTAAAAACGATTCCCTGCTCGCTTTCAAGCGTGAACTTAATACTCTTGAAAAGAGTTGCGCGCGGCTCGGGCTCGACATAGAAGCCGCCGCCGCAAAATCCCAACGGGCGCGCTCCAGTCTGGTAGACTTTGAGAGCCAGACCGTCGACCTGCAATCACTGGTAATTAAGGTAGACCGCGGCATTCACGGTCTCCAAATCCAGGTACACACAGCCCGTGAAGAGATTGCTCGGGCCGAGCGCCACCGAAAAGTTGTCTCGGAAGATTCAGCCCAAATACAGGCCGAGATCGCGGACCTGAGACGAAAACTTGCGGAAGCGCTTTCTAATAAGAAGGCCGCCGAGGTCGCGCGTTCGGACGAGGCCGTCTCGCTCGAGGGAATCGCAACCGATTTAAGTCGCGCCCGCTCGTCGACCGAGGCGGCGAACCACCTACTCAATGAAAGGCGGATGATTGCCGCAACATCCGGCGAACGCAGGCGTTCAGCCCAGTCGGCGCTGAGGCGTGTTGAAAATGAGGGTGCTGAGATCAAATCGCGATTGGCCTTACAAAGTCTTGAGATGTCGGAAGCCGAGACGAAGATCAAAGATCTGCACGGCGCGATCACAGAGATTACCGATAGGATCGCGTCAGCGGGCGACGAGATTGCAAGCGAGAATAACGAACTGACCACCGCTGTCACCGCCCTGACCGCCGCCCGCGAGATGTCCGATACGATGAGCGACGATCTGGCCGATCTCAACCGCCGCGCGGGTGAGGCCAGGAATGCGCGGGCCGAGATCGAGATACGTCAGGCCGAAGCGGTCACTCAATTAAAGAACACCACCGAAAATTGTCAGCAGGAATTGAATATTTCGCTCGCCGATCTCGTCGCGGGCCTCGAACTGAATGAAGATTTTGTCCTCGAAACCGCCCGCCGCGAGGCTGACGATTTGCGTGAGAGGCTTGAAAATTTTGGCGCGATCAACATGCTCGCGCTCGAAGAACTCGGCGAAACCGAGGAACGCCTCTTATTCCTGACGTCACAGCGCCAGGACATTATCGACAGCATTGCGGCCACCGAGGAGGCGCTCGGTGAGATCAAACAGCGTTCGCGTGAGAAATTCAGGACTGCGTTTGAAACGATAAATACTCATTTTATTGAATTCTTCCGCGAGCTTTTTGGCGGCGGCCGGGGTGAGATGACGCTGCTCGAATCCGACGATATTCTCGAAGCGGGGATCGAGGTCGTCGCTCAACCGCCCGGCAAACGGCTGCAAAATATCCTCCTCCTGTCCGGCGGTGAGAAGGCGATGACGGCTATCGCGCTCGTGCTTGCTATCTTCAAATATCGGCCGTCGCCCTTCTGTCTTCTCGACGAGGTCGACGCACCGCTTGACGATGCAAATGTCGGTCGTTTCGCCGGCAAAATCGCCGAAATGTCGGAAAAGACACAGTTTATCGTCATCACTCACAACAAACGAACCATGGAGGCCGCCCGGGCTCTCTACGGCGTCACAATGCAGGAAGCTGGAGTTTCGAAGGTCGTTTCGGTTAAGTTCGAATAGTTCTGCGGAATTTTATAATCTCGGCAATATGCGCCAAGATAACTTGTTCGGAACGCTTTCCTTTTGCGGGAAAATCTTCTCCCGCAAAGCCGCTAAGTCGCAAAGATAAGATCAATAAAAACACCTGGCCTCGACGCGGAGGACACTGCGTTTGCACGAAGTGCGGCAAGGCTCGACAGGACTACTGGAATCGGGTTTGTTCAAAAAGATCAATCCTTGAGGCAATCACCCCAACATTATCGCCACGGCGATTTTTTATCGGCATTGGGGAGAGAGCGATCAAGCTGTCACTCGACAGAATCTTCAATTGACGTAAAATGTCGACCGCCACGGCGGGACGTGCGCGGTGGTCGTCGCCATCCTCGACTTTTAGTGCGATGCCTAGACCGGAAGGCCAACTTTCAGAAGGCAAAACTCCGCAGAGCCAGACTCCATCGGCGCCTACCTTTGAGATGATGGCGCCATTCGCGGCTTTCATGAGGATTGTGTCGAGACGATCGGTGCCGCCGATTAGTTCGGGATATTTGAGCATGGCCGAGACGATTCGAGAACAGGCCGTTTTTGTTGGTTCAGGAAATCCAGATGGTTTAATGAGATTCGCAAAACTCCTGGCCATTGCTGCGACGGTAAGGGCAAAATTCGGGGCGGCGCAACCGTCTATTCCGATGGCGATTTCGTTTTCGGGTGTGCCGGTAAAGTCAGATACGCATCTCAATATCCGTTTTTGAATGCGATTCTCCATCGAATCATATGTACCGATGTCGGCGCCGATGTGTTTGGCAAAGGCGAGCATCGCGGTGTGTTTGCCGGAGCAGTTGTTGTGAAGTTGGGTTGGAGTTTCGCCGGCGGCGAGCATTCGATGAGATTCGGTTTCGTTAAACGGGCGGTGTGTGCCGCAGCGAAGATCGGATTCGGACAGTCCGGCTTTTTCGAGCATTCGGGCGGCGATCTCGACATGTATTTTTTCGCCGGAGTGAGAGGCGACGGCCAGAGCGACCTCGTCTTCCGTATAGCCAAATGCGTCCGCCGCTCCGCTCGTGATAAACGGTATTGCCTGAAACGCCTTGGCCGCCGAGCGAAAAAATGTGACTGTCGTCGGGTCGCCGGCGGACGCGATAGTTTTACCTTCACCATCGATGACGATAAAGTGGCCGCGATGTATCGACTCGACCGTTTCACCGCGGATAACGTGGACTAGTATTTCGGATGTCATAAGAGTTCACCGCAGAGTCGCTGAGACGAGAATTAATAGCACAATTGGTTTGCGAAGTCTCTCTCCTAAATTGAATTCCTCACCTAGCAATCTCCGCGTCTCTGCGCCTCCGCGGTTCAAATCACCTTGCGGCGGCCAGCATCGTTCGCGCATTTTCACGGGCCGCTTCGGTGATTTGTTCGCCGGCCAGCATTCGGGCGATCTCTTCTATCTGTTCTAGTTGGCTCAGCTCGCGGGCATTGATAAAAGTCCGTCCGCCCGACATATTTTTCTCGACGATGAAATGCCGATCGGCAAGCGATGCGATCTGCGGCTGATGGGTGACGCACAGCACCTGCTGGGTCGCGGCGAGGTCTTTGAGTTTGCGGCCCACCGATTCAGCGACGCGGCCCCCGATTCCGATGTCGATCTCGTCAAAGACCGCCGTCTTTTTCTGCCCCGCGCCTTTGGCGGTTGTTTTCAGGATAAGCATTAACCGCGAGGCTTCGCCGCCGGAGGCGACTTTGGCAAGCGGTTTTGGGGTCTCTCCCGGATTCGCCGAAAAGTAAAATTCGACACGGTCAAATCCATTTTCGGAAAACGCATCGTCGTCGCCGGACGTGTCGATTCGCACCTCAAAACGCGCTTTATCGAGGGCGACGGCAGTGAGGTTTTGGATGATCTGTTTCTCAAATTTCCGAGCCGACGATGTTCGGTTTTCGTGAAGTTGACCCGCTATTTCAACGTAAACGAGACGCAATCGAGTCGCCTTTGTTTTCAGTTCTTCCTCACGAAACTCCGCCGTTTCTATATTTTCGAGGCGCCGCTCGCTAATTCTCAAGTGTTCTAAAATCGCGTCGATCGAGTCGCCGTATTTCCGCTTTAGCCTCGACATCTCGGCAAGCCGGCTCTCGATTTCATCGAGCCGTTCGGGCGAGAATTCGAGCCGCGTCCGAAAATCTCTAACGGCGATTGCCAGATCTTCAACGACGGCGCGGGCCGAGGCGACGCTTTCGTCGTACTCGCGAAATTGTGATTCAAATTCGCCAAGCTCGACTATCCGGCGTTGAGCTTTTTCAAGTGTTGCCGCAGTCGAGTCGGCGTTCTCGTAAAGCAGGTCATACGCTTCGCCGCTCAAAGCCGTCAATTTCTCGATATTATTCAGCCGACGCTTTTCTTCCTCAAGTTCTGCGTCTTCGTCAACCCTGGGATTTACGAGCCTGATTTCTGCGATCTGAAAGCGGAGGATGTCGAGCAATTGAAGTTTCTCGGCCTCGTCTTTCTCGAGCGACGCCAGTTCAGCACGCACGTCCGACCACCGGTTGAACGCCTGGGCCACCTTGTTTTTCAAAGTGCCGTTCGCGGCAAATTCGTCGAGCATGTCAATATGGGTATTGATGTCGTAGAGCGATGTTTGCTCGCCCTGGCCGTGGATATCGACAAGATGCTCACCAATGCGTCTCAAAAGAGCGCGCGTGACGTTTCTGTCGTTGATAAAGACACGATTCTTGCCCGCTACGGAAAGTTCGCGGCGTACGATGATTTCAGCGTCGCCATCTTCGACGTCAAGGCCGCTCTCCTCAAACATCGCTCGCATCAGCTTATTGGCGGGCATCGAAAACACTCCCTCGATCACAGCCGACTCGCGGCCGTCCTTTATCAGATCGCTCGACACGCGTTCGCCGGTCAGCGCACCGAGGCTGTCGACGATAATCGATTTGCCCGAACCGGTTTCCCCGGTCAACAGGTTTAGACCGTCGCCAAATTCGATGGTGAGATCATCTATGAGCGCGATGTTTTTGATCTTTAAAAAGCTCAGCATACATAGACGGTTCGTTAAGGGAACCGCCTTCAACGGTTAATTTTCGCATATACCGTGTCGTCGTTTTTCTCTCCGGAATAGCTGATAACTGATAGCTGATAACAGATAATTAAGAAGCGATTTGAATTATCAGCTATCAGTTATCAGCTATCAGTTATTCCGGAATAATTCATAGGTTTTTCCGAAGGACGGCAAGCCCTTATCTTTTGGGCACGAGTGTTTGCCCTTTAATCCATTTGCCGGCAGAGAAAACGGCATCCGGCGGAAACTGTTTTTCCCGGTCGGTGGCCGCCCAGTCAACGGTGCGCTCCTTTCGGTAAAATAATAACTCGGCCAGCTCTCCGCTTTTCACCTTTGAAAATTTGTGAACAACGTTGAATCCGCTCGCGTCGTATTCCTCGATCCCACGCTGGAGAGGAAGGTCGCCGACGCTTCTGATCGTCACGGGTGCGGTAAAGCTTGCCCGGCGGCGGTTAACGATGGCGGCGATATCGGCAGGCGTCACGGAGACGGCCAACGGATCATCCAGGTTTATAATGCCCGCCCGGCGAAAGATATAGTTGGCAAGGACACCTGTGGTGTTTGAGGGCAGCGATACATAGACGTTCGGGTCCTGAGTTCGCTCGCTTCCGGTGACAAGGGCCTGAAACGCCGTCAGGAAGGCGACAAAATTCAGCTTGACGAGAAACATTTCATCCTTGCCGTTGAGAGCACCGGTTTCGATCAGAATTGCGGGTGTTCCCCAGGCTGAGAAATTGTCGCCAAACGCGGTCGGCGTCCATCCGTCGTCATAGCGGCCGATGTGACCGGGGGTAAATTTTTGCAGCGACGTGACCATCGCTGAGGTTAGCCGCTGGTTACGCTCGTGGCCAAAGTTTGTTGTCTTTGCCTCATCGCCGTAAACCACAAGAAACGAGACCGTCGCCTGATTCGGCGTGCGTGCGACGGTTGTCAGCGCATTTTGATTATGCAGATTAAACCCGATTGCCGGGTTCCAGTCGTCCCGCAACTGCTTCAGGAGTCGGGCTTCGGGCGTTTTCAGATCGACGGCATCGCGGTTGATATCGATGTCCTGCAAATTTCGGCGTTGATAAATTTCGGCACCGTCCGGGTTCAACATCGGCACAGCGCGAATCGTCATGGTTTCCCCGATCTTTTTTACCCAATCCTTGTTCCGGTTTTTTTGCAGAAACGCAAACATGTCGATGAGTGCAGAGGTTGCCGTCGGCTCGTCACCGTGCATCTGCGACCACATAAACACCTTTAGCGGGCCTTTGCCCCACTCCATCTGATATATCTCACGCGTCGCGTTTGACAGGCCAACCTGATCTACTTTGACGCCCAGCTTCTTTAGCTGTTCGAGATATGATTTCAGGTCGGTATGACGGACGTCCGACGGAAAGATTTTTGAAATATGTTCTTTTTCCCAGATCTCCGCGAATTTCTCCGCGGTTTGCGAATAGGCGTTCATCAGAGACACGATAATTAACAGGAAAATCAATAAGAATTGCCGCATACTCATAAGATAAACCGAATGTTGGCTTTACGGCAAGCCACGTCAGAACCGGGAGCGGTAGCGACTGGGTTCCTTCTCACTCACGTTCAGGAACCCAGTCACTACCGCTCCCGGTCTGACCTGGACCGCAAGAAAGGAACCCAGTCGCTACCGCTCCCGGTTCTGACCTGGACCGCAAACCTCGCCATACAAGGCCTCGGTTGCGTCAACCATCCGCTGTAATCCATATTTTTCGTGTGCCGTCGCTTTTAGCATTTTGCCGAGATCGCGGCGGACGGTATTGTTCTCTAAAAACCAGCATATCTTTTCTGCAAGGGCCAACGGATCCTTGACCGGAACGAGAGCATTTTCGTCGATGATCAGCACTTTTGCGCCATCGGTCGCAGTCGCGACAACTGGCGTCCCGGCGGCCATTGCGTCAAGTATCGCGAGACCGAAGCTCTCGGAATGTGACGGCGAAACGAAAAGGTCGGCGGCGGCAAGTAGCGGAGTGATATTGTCCAGCCAATCGAGCCATAAAAAACTGTCTTCAAGCCCCAGGACTTTGACCAGTCGTTTCAATTCACGCCGGAATTTTTTATCGAGCGAATTGTCCTTACCGGCGATCACAAAACGGCAATCCGGAATCTCCTTCAATATTTCGTGCGCCGCGAGAACAAAATCCCGCTGGCCTTTCAGCAGCTTGAGTTCTCCAAGCGTGACCACAAGAGGTGCATCTTCGGGGATATCGTGAAGTTGTCTAAAGTTGCCGCCCGACGCTTTGTCGTCGCCGGCCGAGCGATTCAAGACAATCCCATTGGGTACGAGACGAACCTTAGCGGCCGGAAAAATTTTCTCGAGCTGAATCTGAACGGCGGGCGACACAGCAATCGCGGCATCCACATTTCGAAGAGCGAATCTGTGAAACGCCTTCATCGGAAAAACGACATGCCGGGTAAGAACAAGCTTTACACCCGCCACCGTTCGAGCCGCTACGCTCGCCGCAAGGTAATCGCGTGCAACATGGGCGTGGACAATGTCGATCTTTTCCCGTTCAATAAACCTTCCAATTCGTTTGGCGCTAAACATTCCAAACGAGTTACGGATTGAAACATGCAAAAAACGCTCGACCGAGAGAAAGTCCAACCGCTCTTGCCACTCATTAGTCGGCCTCAGCGCGACAAACACCTCATGCCCACGGATCGTCAACTCGCGGCACAGATCAACCAGATGCCGCTCACCGCCGCCAAAGGTCTTTGCCGAAGAGATATGAAGTATCCGCACTGACTAGATTTTCGATTGTATTGCGACTCGGGTCAATCCGCGAACGCGTTCGGAGTTCCAGCTTAGCTGGCAATTGCCGGCAAGGAAGCCAGCTAAAGCTGGAACTCCCAACGAAAAAAGGCACGTCCCCGAAGAGAAACGTGCCGCATGTCCCCAGATGAGGAGCGAAACTAGAAGTTGAATCGGGCTCCGAGCTGCATTTGAAAAACGCCGCTGTTTGGCCTTGTCTCAAGATTTATGTTTCCAAAATTCGTGCTTGCCGGATTTTGTTCACGTACCTGCAGGAAGTTGATGTTCGTCGGCCCGCCGCCCAGACCGCAAGAAGCGCTGCCGGGATTGCAGTATTGAGCAAGCACACCCGATGTCTGGTTGGTGCCAGGGAACGCAAACACTATGTTAGGTGTATTGAATACGTTGAAAAACTCGGCCGACAGGGTTAGCTTCCTGGTTTCGCCGAATCTGAACGCCTTTTGCACACGAGCGTCAACATCATAGATCGCACGGTTTCTAAAGAAGTTTCGAGGAAACTCGAAGTCCGGCGTAAAGGTCGGGCGGTCGTTGAAAACATTGTCGCCGTTAGCGTCAACACCAATATAGGTGTTGATCGGGGTTCCCGACCTAAGCCGGATCGCGCTTGATGCCTCGATACCAAAGGGCAGAAAGAAGACCGGGTTGGCGACAAACTGATGGGTGCGGTCAAGCCGTGAATAGTTATATTCGTTCCTCAAGTTATAAGGATTGGCAAAAGCCACACCGCCAGAGTCGCGTTCGTTGTCGTCGTCATTCTTGTTGTATGAGAGGGTGTAATAAGCGTTGAGCTGTCCCCATTTGCGAACGATGCGCGTTCTGAACGTGAGTCCCTGGTAGAGCGACTTCGCCGTGGCTTCGCGAACCTGTACCGATCCGAGGGCCAGCCTGTTGGCGGCAACCGGATTGAGCAGAGGGTCGTTAGTCGGACGCTGCCGTGTTGTAACGGCGCCCGTGCCTGTCAGGGTCAGACCGCCGGGCGTGACCTGAGCTATATACGTACGGCCTGAGTTGAGGATCGTATTGATCGAGCCGTTTGCAACCCACGCGGCATAGTTCGCCGGCGTGTTATTCGCCTGAAGGAAAGCCGCATACTGTGCGCCGGTCAGCGGTCCCGGAATGTTGATATCGCGGTTACGCTGAACTCGACCGGTTTTTACAAACGAATAGTCGACACCAATCACAAAATTATTCCGAAATTGGTGTTCGACGGCGAATCCAAACTGGTAGGAACGCGGATTCTTAAAATCGGCGGCATGTCCGGTAACGGTCGCACCGACGAACGGGTTTGCGGACAAACCCAAACCGGATGCAATCGCCGCCAACTGAGCCGGCGTAACATTTGGAAGCGCGCCGAGCGCCGAGCTATTTAGATTGACGCCCGCGATCGCAAACTGGCGGAACACGGTATTTGGCGTACATGCCAAACGAGCCGCCGTTCCCGCCGCAGCGGCCGGGTTACAGCCCGTGATGGCACGATAATTCGCACCGCCAGCGCCCGTCGCAAAGGTATCGAATGTTGTCTGGCTGAATCCAGTGAAAGGCACGACCGTGCTGACATTACCCGGCGTAGTGCGGTAATTATTGACCGAGTCGGCAAATATGAGGCCCGGCGTTCTAGCAAAGTAGATGCCGCTGTAACCGCGGATCACCGTTTTGCCATCACCGCCCGGATCATACGCAAAGCCAAGCCGGGGGCCATACTGCCAGCCGCTGTCGGGAATCGTGGGCGTATACGAGGCTCCGTAGTACGGAAAATTCGTGTTAGAAACAACGTTGACCAGAGCGCTGTTGGTGGTGTCGGCATCAGGATTGTATTGCTGTTCTGCTCTGAGACCATAGTTTATTGAAAGCTTCGACGATATTCGCCATTGGTCCTGACCAAAAAAAGCCAACTCTTCATTTCGAAAACCAGCCTGCAAATTTCCGATTTGGCGGTTGTAGCGTGCGGTTGTGTCGTCAAAGCGGCCCAGGTATAAGGCTGGCAGAACCGGGACCGGAGCTCCCGGCAACGCCACGTTTCTCAGAATACCGGTCGTGCCGCCGGCGGTTAATGAGTACGCTCCGAATTGGTTGAATCCAAATCTCTGCTCCGCAAAGATCCGGCTGTATTCGCCGCCGAATCTGAAGATGTGGTTTCCGGTTATGTAATTGAAACTGTCAATGAACTGCGTTCGGGTGTCGAACTGTGTCGTCGGCAGGAAGTTTCGCGATCCGTATTGGGCAAAGGCCGCCCCGAAAAAGACGTTCGGAGCCTCGACATTTGCTTCTCGCGGACGAGTTTCCTTGGCGTACTGAAAACGGAAGTCGTTGACCGACTTGGCCCCAAAGTTTGAAACTAACTGGCCGACAAAAATGTTGTTGCGGTTACGCTCAATGCCGTTGGCCGATAAGGCGTCGACTCTTGTCGGATCGAAAGTAGTGCTGCCGGTCGCGACGGCGTTAAGGGCGTCGTTACGGGCGTGGTTGTAGCGAAAATTGAATCGGTTGCTGTCGTTTATGTTCCAATCGGCCTTGATCAGTGCCGCCTTTGCATCATTGGTTTCTTCGTATTGCTCTTCGAGTCCTCGAAGGAAATTGAATGTTTCCAGCCCGCGGTCACCCACGGGTAGAGCCACTCCAATCAGATTGCCGATAAGCACCTGTCGCGGAGCACGAAACCGCTGTTGTTCGTAAGAGCCAAAATAGAAAAACTTTTCCTTTACGATCGGGCCGCCGATTGAACCGCCAAACTGTTGCTGTGTCGGGGCGAGTGTTGCGTCGATGCCGAGAGCGGTCAGACGTTGGGACTGTAGAGCGTCCGTATACTCATTTCCGCGGGCCAAACGTTGGGGGCGAAGCAAGTAAAACGCCGATCCTCGCAGATCGTTGCTGCCCGATTTTGTAACGGCATTGATGATGCCACCAGTCGAACGGCCATATTCCGCGTTGTAGCCGGCGGCGACAACCTGAAACTCTTTGATCGATTCCTGGGGAATTACAAAGGCCTGGTTCGAACGCTCGCCGCCGCGGATGCCGCCAAAAAATGTCTGGTTAAAATCGACGCCATCAACATTGACGTTGCCGTTGATGCCTTTTTGGCCCGACAGCGAGATTTGTCCGCGTGAGCCTTCGACCTGGGCCGACGGCGTTAGGGTTACGAAATCCTGAAAACGGCGACCGTTGATCGGCAGATTCTGGATCGCGGTCTCGTTGAGAACGGCGTCCGAATTGCTCTGTGTCGTTTGGATGCCTTCAGCGGTAACCTCGACTACCGCCGAGACACCACCGACCCCGAGTGTAAAGTTTGCGTCCGTGGTTCGTCCGACCTGGACCTCGACATCCAGCGTTTGGGCCGCAAAACTGCCGCTCGTGGCGGTCAGGGCGTATTGGCCGGGCTGAAGAAGCGCGAACGTGAAGACGCCGTCATTGCTTGACGTGAGGGTCTTTTCGAGGTTGGTGGCTTTATTTACCAACTTGATTGTAGCATTCGGCACCACCGCTCCCGTCGAATCGGAAACGGTGCCGGCGATGTTTCCGGCGGCTTGCGCCATTGCTGTTCCGCCGATAATAAACAGGCAGAAAGCCGACAGTGCTAAAAATT
>JANPCJ010000362.1:0-3863 GCA_031430895.1 Chloracidobacterium sp.
CTTTGCAGAAATGTATTGTTTGTAGATGTTTACGAAGGGAAAGGTCTAGCGGATGATGAGCGGTCGATAACGATACGGCTGGAATATCGGAGTGACATGCGGACACTCATCGAGCAGGAAATCGAGGATCTGCATCAGCAAATTATCTCCGGGGTCGAGGCAAGATTAGTGATCCGCCCGAGGGCGTAAGAAAACCTTCACCTTTTACTTGAAGTTTTCCACAAAAGCCACGATAATCATTTCCACAGTTCTTTACTTACGCCCAAAACTGGAGACCGCTAAATGAATGCCTTAACGGGAATGGAAAAGTTCTCGCATCTCGAGGACAAGATATATCTTACCATCGAGTACGCAAAGAAGATGCGGGATGAGAAAGATAGGCTCGAGCGAGAAGCGAATTCTCTTCGTCACGATACCGCAGATGCCATCGCGGAGAAAAAAGCTATGGAGGACAGACTTGGCGTCCTACTTTCGGAACGGGACACAATTCAGCAAAAGGTCGAAGCGATGATCGAGGCGATCACGATGATCGATGCCGATATCGCCGAGGCGGCGGGAAGATAAGCGTATGCCGGAACAAACCATTCGTGTTGAGATCTTTACACAAACCTACAGCATCCGTTCGGATGGCGACAACGACTACATCCAGGAATTGGCGCAGTATGTCAATTTAAAGATGATGGAGATAGCGGAGGGGACCATGACCGTCGATTCGCTTAAAATTGCTATCCTCGCGGCCCTCCACATCGCCGACGAATACTACCAGCTAAAGAGCACGCAAGCCACTAGCGATGCTCAGCTCGCCGCCCGCAGTTCCGAATGCTCGGAAATGCTCGACCGTATTCTCAAACATCGCGACATCGAGCCGCAGATTGTTGAAGTCGAACACTAAGTTTTTGTGGCCTGCTAAAGCGGGGACTCAAAACTGTCCTTCTATTTCTCAAACGCTTATGCTAGTATCCGAATTGGCGAACGATATTGACTGCGTTCCTCGTCACGAACGCAAATACAATTGAGCCAACATATGAATGCCGGGAGGCTAATGCCGATTTTCGGTGCGGTTCTTTACGTGAGATTCGCCATAGATGTCGGCTCTGATGCTCGCAAGAGCAGAAAGCCACCCACCTGTAAACAACAGGTTCAATTCATACGTTCGAACGGCCTCGCGGTCCTCATTCGCCAACGAATCAATTACGAATTTCAAATTACGAATTACGATCGTCCGGTGTCGTAATTTGGAATTCCTAATTCGTAATTGCCTTTAGGCAGGCGGTTCTGACTCTCGTTCAAGTTCCTGTCTTATTTCCTGGGCAATTCTCGCGGATTCGAGCGCCAAAGGCAGTTCGGCGGTCCGAGCGGAAAGCTTTTTGAGCGCCAACTGTGAATCGGCCAGACTTCCCTCCCGACTGGCAGCGGCCTCTATCATCTGGAGCCTCGATTCAGCCTCGGCAAGCATCTGTTTGGCTTCCTCGTTGATACTGCCGATCTTTACGACGTCCCTTGCTATCTCGGTTTGAAATTCGTCCGATCGAGCGCTTTTTAGCTGTTTTAGCGAGTTTTGTCGTTTTTGTGCGTAAAGGAGCTCGCGTTTTGAGGACTTGATGATGCGTGTCGCCGTCAACCGCGAGGCAAGGGTTTCGCGATACGCGTCGGCAAGCAGAAGGTCGCGGGCCTCGACCGCCTTTAATGTACGCTTTTCATGCGGTCTTAATTCGCTTCGGAACCAGCCGATCTGCTCCGCCTTAATACCGTGTGCGGCCATGCGCTCGCGCATATCCTTTGTCCAAACGGAACGTCGATGAACCAAAACACCAGAGACAATCAGACCCACAATAAATGCGATGACAGTCGCGATTACCCCGACAAATAAAACAACAGCCGCTGCCGGGCCTCCGCTTAACGCCAAGACTAGCAGAAGAAACGTGACAACCGCAGGAATAATTGGCAAGGCCAGCGGTGCCGCAACCGCACCGATCGCTAGTTTTTTTCCGCGTGTCAGATCGTAGGGCGTTATATCTTCCATATCAGTAATCGCTTCAAGTCTAGCGCAAACTTTCGCTAATCGCGGAAACGGCACCGCGACTTAGTGCATCATAAAGTTTAATGTTTACTGGCAAATAGATTAACATTCATTGGGATTAGTTTAGCTCGATCACTTTCATGCGAAGACAATATATTCTGTTGCTCATCCTTACCGCTCTTGCGTTACCGGTGTCCTTAATAGCCCAAAAACCTGATGCCCGTCAACGGGTCCGCACGGTTACGATTCCGATTTCGATCTTTACAAAGAAAGAGCTAAAGGAAAGTTTAACTCAGGAGTTTGTCCAGGCCGAAAGGCTTACTGTCTCTGAAGACAAAGACGATCAGGAGATTTTATCGATTCGCAGCGTGAGCGAGTCGCCGTTGTCGATTGCGGTGGTGATTCAGGACGACCTTGCTTCGGGATTTAATCTTCAGCTCAAGGATATTCAGGAGTTTATCCGCAATCTGCCAAAAGGAACGAGGGTGATGACGGCTTATTCGCGGAGCGGTTCGCCGCAGATTCGGCAGAGGTTTACCGAAGACCTCGATTTGGCGGCAAAATCGCTGCGGATCGTCGCCGGCAGCGCGTCTTTGGCCCCGCGCAGCCCGTATGACGGAGTTGAAGAACTGCTCGGCAGATTCGATGCGGTGCCAACCGGGAGGAGAGCCATCCTGCTCTTTTCCGACGGTCTGGACACGTCCCAGGGCCTCAACCTCGCTTCCGTTTCGCAAAGCCTGGACCTTGACCGGGCAATACTCAAAGCTCAGAGAAAGAGCGTTGCCGTGTACTCATTTTACTCGCCCACGACATTGACGGATGATGGCAATTCAACACTGATCCTGGCGGCGCAGGGAGCTTTGATAAAGCTTTCCGATGAAACGGGTGGTCGTGCCTACTATCAGGGATCGATTGCTCCGATCAGCTTTATTCCTTTCTTTCGTGAACTCGTGCTGTCGTTAAACCGCCAATTTGCCCTGACCTACCTTTCTACGCATATGAACAAGGGCTATCACAAGGTTGTCGTCCAGAGCACTAACCCCGACATAAAAATCGAGCATCCAAAAGGCTATTATTACCGCTGAAGCGTTGGCATTTTTGTATTGCAGGACTGGCAGACGACGACGTCTTCCTTTATCAAAAGGCCGATCCAAAATAGCGGGAAAAAGAATACGAGCAATACTGCGAACGTGATCCAACCGGCGGTCGAGATGCGCTTTTCCATTCGCGGCGGATACCGGCTCATGCAGTGGGTACAGATGAACGGCTGGTTCATCTGCTGGTTCGGCTGATAGGCGAGCGGAGCAGGGCGGAAATTCTGATTTGCCTGATTAAACTGTTCCATATGCGGTCGAAGCTGATCCGGCGGCGACGTCCTTCGGGCCTCGTTTGCCGTCTGAAACTCATCGGTTTTCCATGCGTAGGGTCGCGGAGCCGAGTAATCGTACGGATTCTCCATCACCGGCTGCTGAAACATAAACTTCGTCCCGCAAAATCGGCAGAAGTTTGTTTCCGGAGTATTCAGTTTTCCGCAGTTTTGGCAGGGATTCATATCGGGCTTGGTCGGTCTAAATTCATTTACGAATATAGCAGAGAATTGTTCGATTGCCGAAGGTGCAAGCCCGGGATCACGAAAGATCAATAACAATTGCAGTCAGGAAGGCGGGCTTGCCCCCGCTCTTCGCTTTACTCCACGGTTAGAAAGAGCGGGGGCAAGCCCCATTCGCGCCAAGTTAAGGCCGTAATTGTTGATATAGCATGACATGGAGACGGCGAGAACGTCGCGTATTTCTGGACTTTGTAGGCTTCAATGTTTTCGTCGCGGAGCGACGTTGTGAATTTA
>JANPCJ010000363.1:0-9954 GCA_031430895.1 Chloracidobacterium sp.
CACGACCGTAGGGAGTGTGCATCCACACCATTAGGAGCACACTCCCTACCGGTCGTGTTTCCGCCCGCAAACTAGTCAATCCGCCCGTACAGTCGCAAGCGGCTGACTCCGCCGTCGGGAAAAATATTAAACCGGACATGCGTGATCGGGCCAAGATCAGCAAGCTCGTGCGAAAAAAGGTGCTTTGTGTGTGCCTGAAGTTTCGACATCGGCAGCAACTCCAGCCATTCCATCATCTCAAGATCGTCGCCATTAGACACGCCTCCCTCGAGAGAACAGCTTTCAGGATAATTACCTTTAAAATGCAACGTGTCGATCTCGGCCCGCGTAATCGTGCCCGCGGCACCGAGCTTTACAATACACCAGTCATGGCCGGGGCCGCGCCGCCGCTGCGATTCCCAACCGTCGCTCATATCCTGAGCAAGGCCCGGCATAATCAGATTGTGCCGGTGGCCAAAAAACATATCGCTCGCGAGCGGCACGTCGCCGCCATTCTCGGCGGCCGCGAGGTCGATCTCACTATCTCGCTTCTTTAGAGCGTCCCAATCTGGCAATACATTCCCATGAACGCGAAGCCGTGCGACTCCGCCGTCCGGATAAATTTTAAACCGCAGATGCGTGACGCGGCCAGCGTGATCTATTGCAAACTCATTCCGCGAATCGCCTTTCAGACCCGACGCCGGCAATATCTCACTCCAAGTCGTTTCCTCGCCCAATAACCTACCGATATCCGGCTGCCCATCCGCCGTACAAGCCTCAAGCGAACAATGCGACGGATAATTGCCCCGGAAAAACGCCGTGTCAATAACCACGCCCTTGATCTCACCCGGCATCCCCAGCCTGATGACGCACCAGTCAAACGCCTCTTCAAGCCGGGGCGACCGCCGCCGCCGCGTCTCCCACCCATCCATCCATTTACCGAGATCAGTGTATTTGCCCTCGATCCAAATCGGCGCGACCGGCTTGAGCAAATTTTCCTTTTGCGCAAAAAAATCGTCGTTGGCAAAAAGCACGGCACCACCGAGTTTTTCGGATGAGAGATCGATAAGATGAGTAAATTGCATATGTTGCCGGAGAGGCTAAGGGTGGTTATTAGGATTATCTACTGGCAGACCCTCGGCTTGCACGGCTTGATTCAAATTATTGTCCGCTGAAACGTGGCTCGACGGGGAAACTCGCCAGAATTCCATCGTCAAACAGAATCTGATCGAATTCGTCTTGGGTCATCTGCTTTTTCGGTTGACGCTTCAGTGCAGAATCTTTCAGGATCTTGCTTCTTATATCTTCCTGTTGGTCTTTTGGTAACCGGTATATCTCGTTCAATATTTCCGTTGTTGTCATCATCGCGGGCTGTACCTCAATGCCTTCTCAATCAAAAATCAGTTCGCAATTTTACCACATCATGAATTCTAAAATTAGTCGGCTGACAAGGAGCATAGCTCTGTAGACTGGTCGACACGCCCCTTACATCAATGCTGAACGCACCAAAACCATCTGACGAATCTCTCAAGGCCTTTTGGTTCCGGTAGGCAAGCGCGGCCAGAAAGTGCCCGAGCATTTCACGCTTTTCGTTATTTTCCATAAGTTATGCGGTAATCAAAGTACCAATTGCCGGATTGCCAAACGGCTGTCCGGCCTCGTAAATTCTATCACCGGCAACGTATGTTCCCTCGACCACGCCGAATATTTCCATCCCGAAATACGGTGTGATCTTATGGCGGTGCTGAATCATCTCGGGTGTTACGGTAAATGTTTTTTCAGGACACCAGATCACGATATCGGCATCGTAACCGGCGGCGAGCCTGCCTTTGCGGTCATCCAAACCGGCCAGTTTCGCGCTTTCTCTTGACATGAGACGCGATAAATCGGCAAGGCCAAAACCACGTGCCTTCAAATTTGTCCACATCACGGGCAATCCGAACTGTAAGGCCGCGATGCCGCCCCACGCGTCCATAAAATCGCCGGTTTCCTGTACCTTTAGTGCCGGCGTGCATGGCGAATGGTCGGAGACCACCATGTCGATGGTGCCATCGGAGATTGCTTCCCAGAGTTTTTCCCGATTCTCGCGCTCGCGCACCGGCGGGCAGCATTTGAAATGTGTCGCTCCGTCGGGAATCTCTTCGGCGGCGAACGTTAGGTAATGTGGACAGGTTTCGATGGTGATCGGCAGGCCCTCGGCTCGCGCGGCGCGCAGCATAGGCAAAGCGTCCGACGACGAATGATGGACGATATGCACACGGCATCCGGTATCGCGGCAGAGTCGGATCATAAGAGCGATGGCCTCGTTTTCCGATTCTCGCGGGCGAGAGCGGAGGAATGTTTCATACGCCCTATGATCCAGGCCGCTGAGCGACGCGGCGGCTTCGTCTATCGGGCCGATCACCTCGGCGTGAACGAGCAGTACTGAGCCGAGGCGAGCAATTTCCGGCATTGCCTCGCGTAGATTTTGTTCGATTACGTGAGGAAACTCGTCAACGCCGGAATGGATCAGAAAGCACTTGAAACCGCGGACTCCGCGCTCGATCAGCGGTTCGATCTCAGCCGTGTTGCCCGGCACGATCCCGCCCCAAAACGCGACGTCGACCGTGCATTGCCCTTCGGCGGACGTGAGCTTTTTCTCGAAACCGGCGAGCGTTGTCGTCGGCGGAATGCTGTTGAGCGGCATATCGACGATCGTCGTGACGCCGCCGGCGGCGGCCGCCCGCGTTGCGGTCGCAAAGCCTTCCCATTCCGTGCGGCCCGGTTCGTTTACATGGACATGCGAATCGACGATGCCCGGCATTATCACCAAGTCGCCTGCATCCGTTAGGTCGATGTCTGCCGATATCTCGTCCCACGCGCTCACGTCATCGATCCTGCCGTCACGGATATGAATCGCCGCTTTTTGAATTTCGTCCCCGACTAAAACCCGTGTACTACGCAAAACATGCTCTTTCACGCCGCCGATTATAGCCCATTTATTCAGGAATACGCATTGACCACGGAAAGTTGATTTCTTCCTTCTCTTGTTTGCGTTCTCTGCATCTGACAAAAACTGCCCGGTGCCAGCGCGCCTTATCTTGTTCTTTAACGGGGCGTGAAACATAATGTCTTCAAGCCTTATTGGTAAACATGGAATTTCCGAGAGCTTCAGGTATATTGCTGCACCCGACATCGCTGCCGGGCCCGTTTGGCATTGGCGATTTGGGCGACGAGGCTTTTCGATTTGTGGATTTTCTGGTCGCGGCCGATCAAAAATATTGGCAGATTCTGCCGCTTGGGCCAACCGGGTATGGCGATTCGCCGTACCAATGTTACTCGGCGTTTGCCGGAAACACGCTGTTGATCTCGCCCGAAAAACTCGTCGAGGACGGTCTGATCGCGGCGGCGGAAATCGCGGACAGGCCCGATTTTGCGGAGCACCGCGTGGACTACGGCGCGGTTTATGCTTATAAAAATCTTTTGCTGCCAATGGCGTATGAGGGGTTTCATCACATCACCAGCGTCGATCTTCGAGGCAAATTCGAGACTTTTTGCCAGGAAAACGAATTCTGGCTCGACGACTATGCCCTCTTTCGCTCGATCAAGGCGTCCGAGGGAGAGAGGCCCTGGTTCGAATGGCCGGCAGGATTAAAACTACGCAACTACGACGCGTTAGCGGCGGCGGCGGAGCGATTATTTGACGCGGTCCAAGCGGAGAAATTTTATCAATTTCTGTTTTTTCGCCAATGGTCTGCGGTAAAAGAATATGCAAACCGAAAGGGCGTGTCGATAATCGGAGACATCCCTATTTTCGTCGCCCTCGATTCGTCCGATGTGTGGTGCAATCAGGACAAGTTTAAGCTAAATGCGGATGGCTCGGCGCGGGTGCTGGCGGGTGTTCCGCCCGATTATTTTTCGAGTACCGGTCAGCTATGGGGCAATCCGATCTACGATTGGGAAGCTATGTCGGCCGATGGATTCGGGTGGTGGATATCACGGGTTCGGGCCAATCTGCAAACTGTCGACATTATCAGGATCGATCATTTTCGTGGATTTGCGGCGGCCTGGGAAGTGCCCGGCGGCGACAAAACCGCAAAGCACGGCCGTTGGGTGGAGGTGCCGGGTTTTTCACTATTCCAGACTTTGCAAAACGAACTGGGTGATCTGCCTATGCTCGCCGAAGACCTCGGCGTTATCACGCCGGATGTCGAGGCGCTTCGCGACGGATTCGGCTTGCCTGGAATGCGTATCCTGCAGTTTGCCTTCGGCGGCGACGCGAAGAATCACGATCTGCCGCACAACTACATCAAAAATTGCGCCGCCTACACCGGCACCCACGACAACGACACGACGGTCGGCTGGTTTCTCTCGAAAGCCGGTGCGGGTTCGACGCGCGGGCAAAAGGAAATCAACCGCGAGAAGGATTACTGCATGAAGTATCTCGATTCGGACGGCTCTGAAATTCATTGGGATTTCATTCGCGCCGTCTGGGCGTCGGTTGCCGACACGGCAATCGCTCCGATGCCCGACCTGCTCGGCCTCGGAACCGAGGGACGAATGAATTTGCCGGCATCCACCTCGGGAAACTGGGATTGGCGAATGGCGGCCGATGCGATAACAGATGAAATGACGACGCAGCTAGGAGAGTTAACAAAAACCTATGGACGGGGCACTTGATATAAAAAAGCGATGTATCGCGGCGGGGCAGCCATCGGAGATGGCGAAAGCATAAAGCCACGGGTGTGAGCCCGTGGTCAGGTTCCGATCATCGTCCAAGCTGTCGGAGACAGCGGCAGGGCATTCGCTCGAGGCGCTGTCGCCCGTATTCACGGGCTTTCCCCTCCTTCTGTTACCTTTCCCCGTGCTCGCGCACGGGGCTTTATGCTTTCATCCGCTACGCGGACTTAATAGATATTTCCGATCACACAGCGGTATGGCCAAGCCGCCGAATTCGCAATTTCAAAGACGGATCCGGACTTTTCAGACAGCCTCTCTGTTTCCTTGACTTGGCGGGCAAATTGACGTAAAACTTTAGCAGTTTCAGCAAACAATTCAGGACTTTTTTCAACCGTTAAAATCGCTCGGCTTATGGCCTCAAATTTGGTTTCGATTCAAAGACGTGGGTTTGGACAGACGATGCGCAAGGACGGATGGTGGGTCGCGCCGGTGCTGACCTTTATCGGCCTTGGCGCCTTCGTCGTCTATTCGACCTGGGCTGCTTTCCAAGGGGAGCATTACGCGTTTGGTAATTATCTGTCCCCTTTTTATTCGCCTGAGATTTTTGGCAATTCGTCACACGCCTTGTTTGGCCCGCCGCCGAGTTGGCTCCCGTCATGGCTCCCGTTTTCCCCGGCGTTATTGATTCTCTGGGCGCCCGGCGGTTTTCGGTTTACCTGTTATTACTATCGAGGTGCATATTACAAAGCGATGTGGGCCGACCCGCCCGCGTGCGCCGTCGGCGAACCGCGTTCGGGCTATCGAGGCGAACGCAAGTTTCCACTTGTTCTTCAAAATATTCATCGCTATTTTCTTTATCTCGCGATCTTTTTCCTTTTGTTTTTGGCATACGACGCATGGAATGCATTGTGGTTCCTAGGCCCTGACGGTAAACAGCATTTCGGCGTTCGCGTCGGAACGATCGTCCTGACAGCGAACGTCGTCTGTCTCGGGTTGTACACCTTTAGCTGCCATTCCTTACGGCATTTGGTTGGCGGTGTCTATGATGTTTTGTCCAATAAACCGATCCGAAAAAAGGCCTACGGCTGCGTTAGCGGATTGAATAAACGCCATATGCTGTTTGCATGGCTTAGCTTGTTTGTCGTCGGATTTTCGGACATTTATGTACGGATGCTTTCCATGGGAGTGTGGAGAGATTTTAGATTCTTTTAGTTCCTCTTTCGTGTGTTTCGTGTGTTTCGTGGTTCGCTTTGAAATCAACCACGAAACACACGAAACTTCACGAAACAAAACATGATAGATATTCCAAAATTCGAGCACGACGTCCTCGTCATCGGTGCCGGCGGCGCCGGGTTGCGGGCCGCAATTGAGGCGTCGGCAGCAGGCGTTTCCGTCGCCCTTGTCTGCAAATCTTTGCTCGGCAAAGCTCATACCGTGATGGCCGAGGGCGGGATGGCGGCGGCGATGGCGAATGTCGATGACCGCGATAATTGGAAGGTGCATTTTTCCGACACGATGCGTGGCGGACAGTATGTGAATAACTGGCGAATGGCGGAATTGCACGCTCGGGAAGCGCCGGATCGAGTTAGGGAATTAGAGGCTTGGGGAGCGGTTTTTGATCGGACGAAAGACGGCAAAATTTTACAGCGAAACTTTGGCGGCCATCGCTACCCGCGGCTTGCCCATGTCGGCGACCGAACGGGATTGGAATTAATCAGAACACTTCAGGATCACGGCATCCATCAGGGCATTGAGGTCTATATGGAGGTCACGGTCATCTCGCTTTTAAAAGACGGCGACCGCGTTATCGGATGTCTTGCATATGAGCGTGAGCACGGACGGTTTCGTGTTTTCAAAGCAAAGGCCGTTATACTGGCGACCGGCGGTGTCGGACGGGCGTTTAAGATCACGAGCAACAGTTGGGAGGGCACGGGTGATGGCCATGTGCTGGCGTATGACGCCGGGGCGGAGCTGATCGATATGGAATTCGTTCAATTCCATCCGACCGGCATGGTTTGGCCGCCCAGCGTTCGCGGGATTCTGGTAACGGAGGGCGTCCGCGGCGAAGGCGGAATCCTGACAAACAGCGAGGGTCGTCGTTTTATGTTTGACGACATCCCGGCCAACTATAAAGATCAAACCGCCGATAACGAAGAAGAAGGATGGCGTTATGTACAGGGCGACAAAGACGCTCGCCGTCCGCCGGAATTGCTGACCCGCGACCACGTTGCCCGCTGTATCGTTCGTGAGGTCAAAGCCGGACGCGGCTCACCGCATGGCGGCGTGTTTCTCGACATCGCGTGGATAAAAGAGAAAATTAAAGATGCTCCCGCGCATATCAAGAAAAAGTTGCCGTCGATGTACCACCAATTCAAGCAGCTTGCCAACCTCGATATCACGACCGAACCGATGGAAGTCGGGCCGACGACGCACTACATAATGGGCGGCATCCGCGTTGGCGCCGATACACAGGCCTCGACCGTGCCGGGACTGTTTGCCGCCGGCGAATGTGCCGCAGGCATCAATGGAGCCAACCGGCTGGGCGGAAATTCGCTCTCCGACCTGATCGTATTCGGTAAACGCGCCGGCGAATACGCCGCCATTTTTGCCAAAGAGAACGGTCACGGGACGATCGACAATAGCGAGATCGAAAAAACCGCTGCCGCTGCACTCGAACCGTTTGAACGCGAGGGCGGCGAGAATCCGTACACTATCCAGTCCGATCTTCAGGAATTGATGCAGGCAAATGTTGGTATCGTCCGAACGGGCGACGAGATGGTCGAAGCCCTCAAGGGCATTGACGCCCTCCGCATCCGCGCCGCCCGCACATTCGTTCCGGGCAATATAGATTTCAACCCAGGCTGGCATACGGCGCTCGATCTGCACAATTTGCTAACGGTTTCCGAAGCTATCGCCCGTGCCGCCATCGAACGAAAAGAAAGCCGCGGCGGGCAGTATCGCGAAGACTTTCCGGCCAAAGACCCGGAGTATGCTAAGTTTAACTTCTCGCTGAAAAAATCCGACGACGGCGCTATGCAGATCGAACGCATCCCATTGCCGGAAATGCCGGCGGAATTGAAGGCAATCATCGAGGAAATGGGCTGAATGATTTTCAAGGAGCTAAGAGATGGAACCACAGATAAACAGAGATGGACACAGATCGAAGAGATCGATCTTTATCTGTGTTTATCCGTGTCCATCTGTGGTTAAATTTTCTTGCGTCCTTGCGACCTTGCGTTAATTTTCTTCCTTATGGCACAAGCAACATTTAGCATCAGGCGCGGCGGGCGGGACAACGCGAAGATGGTTGACTATCAAACCGAGGTCACGGAAGGCATGGTTGTGCTTGATGCCGTGCATCAGATACAGGCCGAATCGGCTAGCGACCTCGCCTGCCGTTGGAACTGCAAGGCCGGCAAATGCGGTTCGTGCTCGGCGGAGATCAATGGGATGCCGAAACTGATGTGCATGACGCGGCTTGACACGATTCCGCTTGACCAACCGGTTACGATCGAGCCGATGCGGGCGTTTCCGCCGGTTAAGGATCTTATCACCGACGTTTCGTGGAATTACGAAGTCAAGAAACGGATCAAGAAATTCAAACCGCGAGCGCCCGACGCCGAGGACGGCACGTGGCGAATGCAGCAGGAAGACATCGACCGTGTTCAGGAATTTCGCAAATGCATCGAGTGTTTCCTGTGTCAGGATGTTTGCCACGTACTGCGCGATCATGAAAAGCACACCGAGTTTATCGGCCCTCGGTTCCTGGTTTACGCCGCCGCGCTTGAGATGCACCCGCTCGACACGGAAAATCGTACCGAACAACTCAAAGACGCTTTTGGCATCGGATACTGCAATATTACGAAGTGCTGTACAAAGGTTTGCCCTGAGAATATTACGATCACCGATAACGCCATTATCCCGCTAAAGGAACGTGTGGTCGATGAGCATTATGATCCGCTCGGGAAACTGGTAAAATTGTTTCGAAAGCGATAGTTGCAGAAGCCCGCACGAAGTAAGGGCATTCGGTGCTGGTTCATGCCCTTCTGCATGATGTGCGTTATGAAATACTCCGCCGAAGACTGGAAGATGAAACGCGACAAGGGACTACCGAGATTTTTGATGTTTGACGGCATCCTGATGACGGGCGGGCCGTTTGCGGTGGTGATGCAGGTGGTGGGTTACTTTCTCTTTGGCGATCAATATCCTACGTTCGGTGAATATTTCAGCGCATCGAAAACGTGGGTGGTTTTCTTCTTGCATGCAACCGCGTTTGGACTCATTATGGGATTAATCAACTGGTTTCGCAACCAATGGGCATATCGAAAGCACAAACAAGACTGGCAAAAAGGCGTTTAACGGAGGAGGTATGTTCGAGCTAAAACGACTGTCAACTGAGGCCGTTCCTGCGGCACTCGAGAAAGCGAACCGCTACCGGCTTTTAAATGAACCGGGTGCCGCCGAGAGCATTTATCTCGATATTCTCGCCGTTGACCCCGAGAATCAGGAAGCGTTGAAGAATATCGTACTCGCAATGAGCGACCGGTTTGGCAAGGATTATGCCATCGGCGATGCCCGGATAACCGAATATGTAACCCGCATTAAGGGCGACTATGAGCGGACATACTACACGGGCATCATGTACGAACGCCGTGCCAAGGCTACCTTGGCGAAAGACGGTGTGGGATCCTATGAGCTTTTCCGCCAGGCGATGAGCTGTTTTGAAACGGCTGAGGCGATGCGCCCCGCCGGACGCGACGATGCAATTCTGCGTTGGAATGGCTGTGTCCGCATCATCACGCGAAACAATCTCGGGCCCCGCGACATGCCGCACGATTTTTTGGAGTAATCAAGTTGATGTTAACAAGATATTGTGCGATATTTTATTCGCTACACAACAGCATGGGTTTACTACATCAAAACCATCATCCGAGGAGACGAAAAAATGGCAGGTAAATTTGAGATCAAAACTGGCAAGACCGGAAAATTTCGCTTTAATTTAAAGGCGAGCAATGGGCAGATCATCCTGACGAGCGAGGCCTACGAATCCAGGAGCGCCGCGACAAAAGGCATCACGTCCGTCAAGAAGAACGCCGAGAATGACAAACGGTTTGAGCGCAAGACCGCTAAGGACGGCTCGGCATATTTTGTCATGAAGGCCGCCAACGGTGAACCCATCGGCAAGAGCGAAATGTACACGACGGTGCGCTCAATGGAAAACGGCATTGCATCGGTCGGAAGAAACGCTCCGGAAGCTGAAACCGTCGACGCGAAGTAAGAATTCCGGACAGTGTCGAAAAAGACAACCACTGACAG
>JANPCJ010000364.1:0-4342 GCA_031430895.1 Chloracidobacterium sp.
CCCGGAGCGCTCGACTTTCGAAAGAATATGAGCCGCGTCATCCGCGGAAAGGCCGACGATCTCGACCTGACTTCGATCGAAAGCGATCTGGCCGACGATCTCGGTGCATTTTACGCAATTGAAGTCAACGAATTGGACGAGAGCACCTTTCAGGAACGCGAAGAGAACGTGCTGAAACAGCGAATGGGCCGGGTCTCGTATCAGCGGTATCGCTCAAAGCTGTTCTTTTATCATGTTCTGACATACGCACTTCTGCAGTCGTGCGCGACCGTTATTAACCAAAGGATCATGGTAAACAACGGCCTGAACCTCATCCTCGGCGGGAACGGTTGGGGTTTGCTGCTGTTTGCCGAGTTGCCGCGTAATTCGGCCCGGCTGTTGCGCGAGGCAAAAGATATTTTGGTCTTATTAAAAGATCGTCTCGCCGCTGTGGTTACGGAAGAGGAAAGACCGTTTCTGGACAAGATATATATCGAAAATGTCGATCTTCTGAATCAGGACAGTTTAAGTCACGCCAAAACCAGTGTCGCGCTCGGTGCATTGTACGACGGTTCCAAAAACGCGTCGGTCGCCGATACGGCACCGTATTCCGGAATAACCGTTAAGGACCTGGTGATAAACGGCTCAGAGCCAAAGACAATTCGCTGGTGCGACCGTTGGAGTTATGACGCTTTTCGGGATATATTCGGCCGGTTCTCAAAAATCGACAGTCGCAGCTTTCTACAGCCGGATGAGCTCAAAGACCCAATCGACCAAACCCTGGAAATCTTCACCGCCGTGGGAAACGAATCAAATTTCGGAAAGGACAACTCGCCGGAAAGCTTTTGGATGAAACTAAATTCGCAGATCGTCAAGAGCGTAACCGACAAACTCCAAACCGAAGGCGAGCGACTGAATCTCGTTCCGATCAACTATTTTTTATCGGACATCCTGTATCCCACGGACTCGGTCAGCAATATGCTCGATAAACTGGCGGAAAGTAACCTTAGCGGCGGGGAAACGGATGAGGGTTGATGTATGAAGAAAAAACTTATAAGGTCATTCTCGATTTGCACACTTGTGTTGGTAGGCGGTTGCCTGCCTTTAGCCGCAAGGGCGCAGAATGAAGCCAATTCAGTTCCGCGAGCAAGTGCGCAAACTCCGAATTCGGTTCCGGTCAAACTTCCAACCAGGCAGGCATTATTAGGGGAACTCTCGGCTTTACAAGTCCAGATTGAGCGTCTTGAGGGTGCCGATAGACCCACGACCAAGGCGGGAAAACTTTTAAAAGATGTTGCCGATTTCAAGATAAGATTACAAGGTAACCTTGGCAAGGCGGACACTGACGCACAGAAAAACAGGAGTATTGTCGATGGTTTCAAACAAGACTTTATTGCATTAACTCGCCCGCCCTCGTCCGCGCTTACGGAGGATGCAGACGGCGCTAGGGCGGTTGACAATTCTGCTAATACTGCCATGAAACCAGTTTCACCGAAAGAGATGCCAACGGAACTCGAAGCAGAGAGCTGGATCTGGTTCATCCTGAAATGGGTCGCTTTCATCCTCGCGGCCGGTTTAGTTGTAGGAGGAATCATTTGGGCCATTCTGTTTTTGAGGCGAGCCCGGGAACGAGAGCGCAACGAGATCCGTGCGGGCTTTAGCGACCTGAAGAACCGCAACAACGGATTTAATCAAAAACTTGAAGAGCTTGGCAAAATCATCACAAATCTTAGCCAGCAGGTTGCCCAACAGAAATCTGAAATTGGCAAATTGAGGCAAGGTCTTTCGGATTCGCCATCGCCATCTTATGCGCCACCACCACCACCGGTTGCTTCGGTTCCCAAGGAGCCGCCTCGGTTTCCCGCAGCGGTTGACGACTATATCGGGAAGGTTGGCGCGGGCGGCACGGCGGTTAAATACGATTATAAAGAGGGCATGCTCGTTGCGGACTCGGGTAATGAAGGTGGGCTTTTGATAGTACAGGATGAGGGACGGAGCTATCTGATCCCGAGTTTTGGGTTTTTTCAAACCAAGAGCGACTATACCAATTACTTTGAACGCTTTTTTTCATGCGCACGCCCGATGGGCGGCAGCGTCTGGATTCGCCAGCCCGCGACAGTGAATCAGGTTGCCGGCGGCTGGCAGATGGATGTGCCGGGTGAACTCGAAATCCGGTGATTTTGTAACAAGGGCGATACGCTCAAACCCGCGTGTTTTCGCCCTTGCTCACGAGGCCGTGTCAAAAGTCACCACTTTCAGGGAATTAGCCACGAATGCACGAATCAAAACGAAGAATTCCCTTATTTAATAGTGCATTCGTGGCTAAATTCTCGCCCAATTCATTCGATTGCCCAGTTTTGACACAGACTCGCGCGCGCGGGCTTGTGCACTGGCAGGAAAAGAGTTTCTAAGAAGGTAACAGGATGTCAGATAATCGAACCCTTCGCATTTTTTGTCCCATCCACGAAGCCGGGTTTGAGGCTCCGGGTACTCCAAAAATTCTCTGTGAGATCACGGGACACTCTCTCTCGACGAATTTTCCGAACGGCGAAGTTTGGGAGTTTTGCTGCAACTGCGAGACCTATTCCCTTAGCGGCATGGGCAAAGGTGAAAAGGCACGGTCATACTGCTTTAGCTGTCAAAATGAGATCTCGCGACGTTTCGCCTGCTCTGACTGCCAGGTTGTTAGTTTTGAATGTGGCACAAAATCCCGAGGGCAAAAGTATGCCGTGACCGCCGAGGGAATAAAGCCCGCCTGCCCGGGATGTCAGATGGCGATGGGCAACCCTCAGGTGCTCCGGCACGAGTGCGACGATATTGGTGTGCCTTTTTTTACGACGCGCGAAACATGCCCGTTTTGTCTTGAAGGCACATCGGTCGCCTTCGTGATGCCAAATGCACCCGCACCGACGGCTGCATCGACGGCTGCAACGACCGGCTGCCCAAATTGCCACGCCCCAATTCCGATAGGTACTTCATTCTGCGGAAAATGTCGGTTTCAGCTTAGAAGCGTCCCGGTCGAAAATCGCGGCTCTGGTTTCAGCCGGACTCAGGCGCTCGGGTCGCTTTGCCCCAACTGCAGCACACCTATCCCGCAAGACTCCGATTTTTGCGGCGAGTGTGGACAGGCCGTAAAAAGTTCTGTTCTCCCGCCCCCACCACCCCCGCCGCCACGCCGGGTTTCAACAACTGGGATTGACTCGGGGAAAGGAACCGACGACCGCGAAATCTTTCAGGCCGAATTGTCGGACGTCAGTTCGATTGGGAAACCCGATGCCGTTGCGAACGTCCTGAATAATCCACTCTTCAAAATAATCGGCTTCACCGTGGGAGGCATATTCTTGATCACCCTCGTAATCATAGCCCTGCGCCCAACGTCGGAAACTGCGGCCAATTCAACGAATAATGTCGGTTCGGCATCTACAAAGCCGAATACTACTAAGCCCTCGACGCCTTCGGTCAAGGAAACCCCGAATTCGAACAATGCGGATTACCGCATCGGTAAGACGGCATATTTGGTTCGTGACACAAATCTTCGGGACTATGCGGGGAACATCGACGACTCTGGAAAGATTGGAACCCATTATAGAGATGCGCGCATAAGAATCCTGGATGTTGTTTCCGTAACCGACAAGGATGGCAACAGCTTCGACTGGTTCAAGATACAGGTTCTCTCGACCGGCACAAGCATGGACGCGAATAACGCTCATCTAGATAAGAATCCCGGTAGCCAGGATGTCGGCTGGATACATAGCACCCCAACAATTTATATCGGAAGTTCACGCACACGCGGAACCGCTGTTAGGTTTGAATAAGATCGGCGAGTAGTCATGATTTCAGCAAAAATGTCAATTGAACGAACTCTCCGCATTTTTTGCCCGATCCATGAAGCTTCATTTGAGGTCACCGAGAACTCCAAGGTTTTCTGCGAGATCACCGGGCATGTTCTATCTGGCAATTTTCCACATGCGGAGTTTTGGGAATTTTGCTGCAATTGCGAGACGTTTTCACCTAGTAAGCTCGGCAAAGGTGAAAAGGCCAGAAAAACTTGTTACGGCTGCCAGAACGAAATAACCGCAAGATTTGCGTGTGACAGTTGCAAAACTTTCAGCTTTGAGTGCGGGGCACAGGCGAAGGGAAAAAAGTACTTCGTCACGTACTTTGGAATCGAACCGTCATGTCCCGGCTGCACCCATCCATCGAACCCAAACAAGGTCGTGCAACATGAGTGCAAGGACATCGATACCGCAATATTTACTTCTCATGAAACGTGCCCGTTTTGTCTTGAAGCCACGGCCCTGCTTCAAAAGCCAGCGGGCGTCACCACGGAAAAATTCGAGACGGTTTGCCCCGTGTGCAGATC
>JANPCJ010000365.1:0-7654 GCA_031430895.1 Chloracidobacterium sp.
CCGCCATCTGACCCAAAGTAGATCGTCGATGGCTGAGAAGGTGCAACGGCGATGACCTGTGAATCGACGTGTAGATCAGCCTCGCTTTTATTGTACGACCCAGCGCCATTTGTCGAAATGCCAAAGACCATCGTCGGAGAACCTCCCAGATACGAGCGAGTGTGGTCGACCGGATCGATGGATATAGCGATATCGTAAAAGCACTGTGGGGAGCAAAAACCGTTGGCGGCTCCCGCGGCCCAGGTATCCCCGCCATTTGCCGAACTATAGACGGTTCCGCCACCCACCCCGGTAGCCGCGTAAACCGTCCTGTTCAGGCCAAACGCAACCTCGCCGTTGCGTTCGTTGAAAGTGGCCCCCGTGAGAGGCAGTCTACGTGTAAAGCCCGGATTGCCGAACTGGTTGATCGGGTCAAGCACGTTTGTCGAAACATAAATGCCGCCATCGCCGCCACCACCCCCGCTCCCGGGGTACATTACGACCATTCGCTGAGGATTGGTTGGGTCTAGTGCCATATCGCGAACGTCGGTATTCTGAAGGAGTTCAAAGAAACGCGGACCGATCAATTGGAACGTCGGACTTGCCGAAGTCGCATTAAACGAACGATAAATCCCCAAACCCGGCAAGGTAGTCGCACTCGTTTGGTTGACGCCGCCGTATCCCTCGGCGGTGGCGACAAATACTATTGCCGGGTTGGCTGGATTGACGATAATCTCGCTGATCGCCCGACCCGTAAAAACATCACCAGCGACATTTGCCCGCTGGTTTAGCGGGCCGGTCACAACCGCCGACGTGCTGGCATTATCGATGCGATAAACACCAACGCCAAAGAAACTGTCGAGCGAAAAATTTGGTTCGCCCGTCCCTACATAGACCGTTTCAGGCTGCGACGGTGCGATCGCAATTGCGCCAATTGCCAGGCTCAAAGCGTTGTCCATGAGCGGCACCCAATTACTGCCTCCGTCGGTCGTCCGATAGAGACCGCCCTGGGCGGTGCCCACATACACGATATTAGGATTGGTTGGATGAACGGCTATGGAAATGGTTCTGCCACTCACAGGAGTCTGCAGTCCCGTGCCCACCTGGCCGTTTGGAATCGGCGCCGGTCCGATGGGCGTCCACGCAGCGAGCAGCGATTCCTTCTCGCGTGAATCTGGTCGCGCCGATATTTGGGCTTGCTCGCGCTCCATCTGAGCGATAGCCGTTTGGCGGTGTTTCGGATCGACAACTTTCCCTTTCTCGAGTCCCCGTTTGAGCCCTATGCCTTCCGAGCGCCTCAGCATAAATTCGGCCTTGTCGACGTCACCGGAACGCGGCGGAAGGTCAGGCTCGCTGCCGTCCTCCGGAATATTTCTATCCGCCGTCGCGGTAAAATACGGAACTATTACGGCCAGAGTGAAAACCCCAGCCGTTAACAAAATTGCGAACGGGACCAGAAGTCGTTTCATAGATCTCTCCAAACGCTGGGATCAGCAAGTGAATTACCAGTTTGGAGAGATAATACTGCGAATTACCACAAAAGTAACGAAAAGAAGACGAAATTTTTACGAAATTTTTGCTAGGCAGTCAGTCTCAAGGGCCCAGAACCGCAATGTCGAATCGTGTGCGTGGACGTGAAGGCCCAAGAGCCTTGCTCTACGGGCCGTTAGAACCAAAATAGCAAAAAAAATCGGTGATGCAGTCGTTATCGTGAATCTTTTGCGAGTGGTCATTCGCCGACACGTTTCAAAACGAAGAAAAACCGACTTTGCGGCGCCAAAGATCTCCGTCTCGCCCGGCCTCGCCAACTCGTCCGATAGCGACGGCCGCTGCCTCAATATAACCGGCACCCAACATCGCTAGACGATCGACTGCGGCGGCCTGCCTTCCGGATTGCAGGTCATCTCGATTACCGTGAAGCGTTTCTTTAGCGCCTCGATTTCCTTCGTCTGTTCGGCGAGGATTTCAAGATAATCGGCGGGCGGGTTTCCCCAACAGCCCTGGATTCTATAAAAACGAATTTCCCGACCGTTGCGATCTACCAACTTGCCTTTCACGCAACGCGATCCGAGTTTTTTCAATGTATCTTTGACGGTTATTTTCTGCGCTTGCGTACCACCAGTCTTGTTGGTAACCGATTTGTGGCCGACTACGTCGGTTTCTTTGATACCATCCGGCAAGCATGCTGCAATCGCGGGAATGGCAAAAAACGCAATGAATGAAATTAGGTGTACGATTCTCATGTCATAACTCCTTCGCAATATCATGGACAGATTCGGTAACTGATATATCACGGATTGACTTGATCGGCAATGCTGGGACCGCGGGGGCCCGCCCGCCCGCCGGTATTGGTGCGGGCGAGCCGCCCGTGGTCCCAGTTTTACCTATTGTCCTGTTTCGACTTAACATATAGCTGATGCACATCCTCATCGTAAAACTCGGCAGTATCGGCGACATCATCCATACGCTGCCATCGCTCGCGGCGATTCGCGAGCAAAATTTAGATGCTGAAATTTCATGGGTCGTCGAGGAAAAATCCGCCGAAATACTTCGGGGAAATCTGATGATTGACAATCTTATCGAAGTTGACACGCAAAGTTTGCGAGGCGGACACGTGATCGAAGAGATTTTGCTGGGAGCTAGTAAACAGGTTGCCGGACTTCGGAAGTTTAAGTTTGACGTGGCGATAGACTTTCAGGGGTTGATCAAATCAGGATTGATCTCGCGTCTATCGGGCACAAAAAGGCGTTTCGGATTCTCAAAAGGCGGATTGCGTGAAAACGCGGCCCGTGTTTTTTACACCGATACGGTCGATGTCCCGGGGCGGATACACGTAATTAGAAAGAATCTCGCTCTAACTCGCGGCGCCTTGAATCTAGAGGTTCCAAATGAACGATTCGAGTTTCCGATTGCCACATCCGACGAACATATCGCCGAAGCAGAAGCAATAATTAAACAAACGGTCGACACCAAATTCGCGGTGCTCAACCCGGCAGGCGGCTGGGTGACAAAACTCTGGCACGCTGAAAAATTCGGTTCTTTGGCTGATAAACTGTGGGACGGGCTCGGGCTGGTTTCGATTATCGCCACGGGGCCAAACGAGACTGACCTCGCCGCAAAAGCAGCGGCAAACAGCCGTTCTGGCAAGCTCATTCTGGCCCAACCAAGTCTCAAAGGATTTTACGAGCTCGCCAAACGTGCTGGCGTCTATGTGGGCGGTGACACCGGCCCGACGCACATCGCCATTGCGGCGGGCGCACCCGTCGTCGGCCTTTTCGGACCAACCGAGTGGTGGCGCAACGGGAGCACCAACCCCGACGACATCTGCGTCGAACGCACGGATATCGGGTGCCGCGTTGATTGCCATCGCCGGACCTGCTCAAATTGGATATGCATGGATTCGGATGTTGATACAGTTTTTGCGGCCGTAGTCGAAAGGCTTCAACACCAAATTGCTCTCGGAATAGCTGATAACTGATAGCTGATAATTATGAGTTCCGAGATTATCAGCTTTCAGCTATCAGTTATCAGTTATCAGCTATTCCGAACAAGTTCCGTCAAGCATTTAAATGATTTCATTAAACAAGAGATTTCTCCAGCGACTGCGCGTTCCGCTTGGTTTTTTGTTTGCGCTTGTGTTTTTTTACTTTGCTGAGCCGTCTGTATTTAGCCTCGCAATTGGCAGCGGCATCGCTCTCGTTGGTCTCGCCATACGCGCTTGGGCTTCCGGGCATATTCGCAAGGCGTCCGTGCTTGCCGTCACCGGGCCGTACGCTTATACGCGGAATCCACTTTATTTCGGTACGCTTTTCCTCGGCATTGGATTTACTGTGGCGGCGGGCGTATGGTGGCTGGCTCTCTTATTTTGCGTCTGGTTCATCGGCATCTATTTGCCCGTTATGCGCGTCGAAGCAGAAGACATGCGGCGTATTTTTCCGGAGGATTTCGATGAGTATGAGCGAAATGTGCCGTTGTTAATTCCGCGTTTCACGGCGTGGAAAAAGTCGGGCGGGAAATTCGATTTTCAGCTATACTTGCGTTATCGGGAATATCGCGCGGCACTCGGAGGCGTTTTCGCTATCGGAATTCTGGCCGCGAAGGTATATTTTCTCGAATAGACCTATGACTCTCTCCATTCTCAAGTCGATAATTTTGACGGCGATTTTGCTATGCTTTCCGGCCGCTCTTTTCGCGCAGACGGCTCCGGTTTCAAACGGGCGGATGTTTGTCGGCGAAACCCTCAAATACGAAGGGAAGATAAACAAAATTCTACGCGGCATCTCGGTCGCCGAGCTGACATTTACGGCGGCTCCGGGCGCGGGCACGAACCATTTTCTTATCAAATCCGAGGCCAGATCCAAAGGTACGCTTCTAAAACTCATTGGCTACAACTTTTTGCAGAAATATGAATCAACTCTCGAGATCGAAAAGTTTCGCATTCTAAAAACCACAAAACACGACGTTCAAAAGCAACGCGTGCGTGACAGCGAAGCAATTTTCAGCTACAAGGACAAAATGGTGTCGTTTGTCGAAACCGACCCAAAAGACCCCATGCGGCCGCCCCGACGCATCGCGTCCGAGATTGGCGAACAGATGTACGATATGATCTCGGCCGTCTATGGCGTACGTCTGATGCCGCTGGCTGCGGGCAAAAAATATGAATTCCCGGTGAGCGATTCAGGCCTGGTGTATAAAGTTCCGTTCGCTGTAACAGCCCGCGAGATGCAAAAAACGGTTTTGGGTAATATCTGGTGTTGGCGCGTAGAGCCCGACATTTTCGGCCCCGGCCGCCTAATCGAGCAAAAGGGAAAAATGGTGATTTGGATGACCGACGACGCCCGCCAATTGCCGGTCCGAGCGGAAGTGCAAACGAGTTTGGGCAAGGTCGATATCAAGCTTAAATCGTATACAAAATCTGACGCCGGAACAGTCGCCCGACCTTCTTAGTGTTTTCCCAAACTTGTTAGTTCCGGTAAAAAGCCGCATACTCCTAGATTGCGGTTTTTAGTTATGGAGACGAAATCTACAACAGAACGAACGAGGGGCGTCGGAGCAGGAGCGAAGAGCCGAATGGCGGATGTGGAGCCGTTTGCGGCCACGACCGATGCTGCACCCGTCGAAAAAAGGGTGACTGAGAAGGAACGCGCGGCGGCGAAGGAAACGGGGAAGCCCGCGAAAAGAGTGCCTGCAAATTCTTCGAAGACAATCGTGGCGGACCCGTTCGCCACGATCGTGGCGGCTGTTTCGCCAGTCAAGAAAGCTGCTAATGCTCCAAAAACTACGCCTGGAATTCCAGTCGATGCTCCAACGCCGGATGTGACTGCCACAATCGCTTCGACGGAGCCAAAGCTTGGTCTGTCGCCGGCGTTTTTGGCGTTGGCCGAACCGGTGTTGCCCGCACTGAAACGCGAGAACCGTGCCCGACTTCAGATGCAAACGCCGACACGACTCTACTTTTACTGGTCGGCCAAAGAAAACCCGTGGGCGATGCTTCGCAACGCGTTTGGCGGCGAAATGGGCAGTTACTCGCTGGTTCTGAAACTCACCAACCTCCAAAGGGATACCGAAGAGATCGTTCCGGCTGAGGCTGAGGGAAACTATTGGTTCGACGTCGAACCGGGTACCAAATATCAGGCCGAGATCGGGTTTTACGCGACAAACCGACCATATTTTCGGGTAATTTATTCAAACACGGTCGAAACGCCGCGCAGGAGCCCGAGCCCGCGTGTGGCAACCGACGCCGACTGGAGGGTTTCGGCCAATAAATTTGCCGAGGTACTTAATGTCGCCGGATTCTCGCGAGATGCGTTTGATGTCGCCATGGCCGGTGACGATGTTGCTGCTTCCGAAGATGTGACGCACACCGCGTTTTCGCGTCTTATAGGAACGGCAAACTACGAGCCTGAGGGCATCACGGCGGAGAATATCCGATACGCCATGCTCGCGCTCGCGTCCGGAGTGACGCTCGAAGACCTCGGGCGAAGGATCAGCCCCGCACTTCTTGCCATCCTCCAGGCAAACGCCGACAAACTAGAGTCTGGCAAAGCGATGAGCGCGCTAACCGAATATTTCGACATCGAAGAAGCCGAGTTTTCCGAGGAACAGTTTGGCCCGGCCGTGTACGGCGCCAGCCTCATGAATTTTCCGAGAACGCTAAAAACACGCGGCCTGTCGCCAAAAGAGGCGCTTCGGTATAATCCCGTTAGTTCGCATAGCTACCGCTAGCTGTCGGTTGTCGGTTGCCAGTTGTCAGTATTCATTTGAGACGTCGTTTAGCAACTGACCGCCGACAACTGACAACTGACAACTGCCTTATGCCGACTGGATATTTCAGCCTCATCCTTCACGCTCACCTGCCATTTGTCCGGCATCCCGAATATCCCGAATTTCTTGAGGAAGATTGGCTATTCGAAGCGATCACCGAGGTTTATCTCCCCTTGATTTTTATCTTTCAATCCCTGCACGAGGCCGGCGTCGGACCGCGTCTCGCGATGAACATCTCGCCGCCGCTGTGTGAAATGCTGGCCGATCCGCTCTTGCAGGAACGCTATACGAGGCACATCGAGAATCTACTCGAGCTTGCTCACAAGGAAGTTCACCGGACAAAGAGCGTATCTACGGAGTTTCAAGATGTCGCTCAAATGTACGTTGAGAATCTCTCAGCTTCGCTCGATCTCTGGAACGATCGTTACAAGCGAAACCTTGTCAACGCCTTTCGTGAGCTGCAGGATGAGGGTGTCGTCGAGATCATCACATGCGGGGCGACCCACGGGTTTATGCCGCTTATTTCGACGCAGGAATCGCGTCGCGCGCAGGTCGATGTTGCGGTTGCAAACTACAAAAAACATTTTGGCCGCCAGCCGCGCGGCATCTGGCTGGCGGAGTGCGCATATGAACCGGGCATCGAAGATCTGCTCAAAGACGCGGGTATCGAGTATTTCATAAGCGACACTCACGCAATACTTTACGGCGATCCGCGGCCGCGATACGGCGTTCACGCGCCGGTCGTCTGCCCAAACGGAACCGCTGTTTTCGCCCGCGATGTTGAAACCAGCCAACAGGTTTGGAGCTCTGAGATCGGCTATCCGGGCGACAATGTCTACCGTGAATTTTACCGAGACATCGGTTGGGACGCTCCGCTCGAATACCTAAGACCGCATCTCCACGAAGACGGCAGCCGTCGCCATCTCGGCTTAAAATATCACCGCATAACCGCGCACGACGTGCCGCAAAATCTTAAAGAGCCTTATATGCCGGCGCTGGCCCGCGAAAAAGCTGCCGAAAACGCGATGCATTTCATTGGCGAGCGCATCAAACAGGCCTATCTGCTGAGAGAGACGTTCGAGGGCCATCCGCCGCTCGTCGTTTCACCCTACGACGCCGAGCTTTACGGCCACTGGTGGTTCGAGGGACCGCAGTTTATCGACTTTTTCTTCAAAAAACTGCATTTCGATCAAAACGAAATTCAGGCCATCACGCCCGGCGATTTTCTCGATTCAGGCCTGCCGATCCAGGTCCAAAAACCAACTGCCTCAAGCTGGGGCGAAGCCGGTTATTACAAGGTCTGGATCAACGAGGACAACTCATGGATGTACCCCTTCCAACACGACGCCGAACGGAAGATGACCGACCTGGCGAACCGCTTTGCAGTTCCAAGTTCCGAGTTCCAAGTTCC
>JANPCJ010000366.1:0-9836 GCA_031430895.1 Chloracidobacterium sp.
TCGTCGATTGGAGCACCGCGGAAGCGCCCGTGCGTGATGAACCCGGACGCTTCCGTCGGGCTCCAGTTGAGAAGGCCTCAATCGCCGTCGAGATCGACTCGCTCGGTGACGAGACGGTGGCCCTGTTCACCCTCAACTTCGTCGCATCGAGATTGAGCAACCCGGTCGTCACCCTCGCCGACGGAAGGCCCGAAGGCATCACTCTTACCTCGAACACCGGTAATGCGGCTGACGGCAAGGTGACCATCTTGCTCGATTCGTCGACTCCTTTCAATTCGACTCGTGTCGTGATGGTGACGTTCGATGTCGTTAAGGGTGCTCCGATTGGCGACACGCCGATCACCTTTGACGGTTCGGGCAGCTTCTCAGATGCCTTAGCCAGATCGCTGATGGCGAACTATGAGGACGGGATGATCACTATCTTCGGCCCAAAGAGCCGGTAACCATTAAATCAAAACGCCCCGCCGGCACAAGCCGGCGGGCAACAAATCCAGAAGCGGCTGTCTGAAAAGTGAATTTCAGACAGCCGCTTCTAAATGGTAACCAAGAGCGGGGGCAAGCCCGCCTTCCTGACTGCAATTGGTTGACTTGTCTACGGTTCCTGATCCAACACTGACAAATCCCTTCAACGTCGATTAGCGCAGTCAGGAAGGCGGGCTTGCCCCCGCTCTTAGTCCCGTGCTCACAAGCATCGTCGCAGCCGTGCGGGTTTGCCTTGTTCGAGGATGTATTTGCCGATGACCTCGCCGCTTTCGACGAATTTGACCGTCATCGTCATCATTTTGCCGGTCACTTTGCCTTCGAAGCGGACTTGCTGGGCTTTTGGAGTAACTCCGAGGCGGATCGGCCCTGGCCCGGCGCGGGTCAGCAGGCCCGTGACGGTGAATTTCCCGCTCTTGTCGGTCTTCATCCGCGAACTAATCGTCGCATCGGCACAGTCGAACTCAATAGTCGCAGAGCTTTTTTCGACGACCATGGAAATTCCCTGCCCGCCCCAACTTCCGGTCTTTACATCGCCGCCGCCCCACAGTTCCATTTTGTTCGCCTCGCTGTTTACAGAGCTTATCACGCTCTCCGCCGGGGTTGAAAAGGAATTTTGCTCCGTCCCCGATGCCTTGCCGCAGGCTGCGGTCGTCGCAACCAATACTGCGGTAAGGGCCATGAGCATTAATAAATAGTTAAATCTTTTTTCGATTGTTCCAGCCATTTCACGTCTCCCGATTCTCTGATGTATCCACCACGCCGCCCGTTGCCGCCTCATATTCTCACATGAGACGCCGCCGCTCGAACTTTGTGTGACTCTGTGTCTTCCCTTTGTGACCTTTGTGATTAAAAAATCCATAAATCACACGCAACGGAAAAATCACAAGGACTTCAAACCAACTCTGAATATTTCTGATGACGACGCCAAACAATGCAAAACAAAATGCCGCCAAATTTTCGCTAAAATGTATCAAAAAACGCTGGTATTTCTTCCGAAGAAATGCTACGATTCGGCGAAAGGAAATAATTACAACTAAATTTTTGTGGTTCGATGACGGTCAATGACCGCATTCGCGGCGAGCCTTTTTCGAGAAGAGCGGCCGCTTTCCGTAACTTTTCTTTACTGATTTAAACAAATCTGTCCGCAGGAGTGAATGCATAATCTTTTGTCCTTTCCGCGAACTTGTAAAGGTTCACAGCCCCCTTTTGTGAAAACCGTTAGGAGTTAAAAGCCAGATTGGCTGTATTTGTCGAGGAGCGTTAAAACCATCATGAAAAAATCATTGGGATCATTTGTCGCATCGAATCGCAGATTCTTTTTACTGCTTGGCGTTGTGCTTGGCGTGGCTGTTTTTGGTGTTATCGCCTGGCAGACCAGCGCGCAGGTCAGCGAATTGTTTAGAGATGATCCTGACATGCCCGCCTCTTTCAGGGCGATAAAGGATGATCTGGGCAAAGAAGAATTCATGCGGCGGCGGGACGAAAATATCGCGATGTATCGCGGTCTCGGCGGCGACGAGCCGGTTGATCCTCGATTAAGGATTGCCGCCATCAAGAAAATGGATGAGCAGGAACGCATTGCCAAACTAACGCCTGAGGCCCCGACTGCGGCCTGGACCGAGATCGGCCCTAATCCAATTCCCAATGGTCAGGTTCCGGCCGGCGAGCCGCAATTACCGGTCAGTGGACGCACAGTCGGCATTGCCGTTCATCCGACCAATCCGAATCTCGTTTATGTCGGCACCGCGCAGGGCGGGCTTTATCGTTCAACCAATGGCGGCACCACCTGGACACCACTTTTAGATAACGCGTTGAGTTTAGCCGTCAACACAGTTGCGATTGCTCCATCGCAGCCCGATACAATTTTTGTCGGCACGGGCGAAGCGAACTTTTCCGCCGATAGCTTTTTTGGTGTCGGCATTTACCGCATTGACAATGCCAGCACAGTCTCGCCAATCATTACCGGACCGATCGGCGGTACAAATTTCACCGGACGCTCAATCGGCGAAATTGTCGTCCACCCAACGAACGCGAATATTATATTTGCTTCGTCAACTTCGGGTATCGGCGGCATCGGTGCCGCTGCTAATAATGTGCTCGCCAACCGTGGCGTATTTCGCTCGACCGACGCGCTCAGTGCTGTGCCTACTTTTACCAGATTGACCGGCTTGAATGCCGATGCCAATGCCAGCGTTCGAGACCTTGCCCTCGACCCGCTTAACCCCAATTTATTGATTGCCAATGAGGTTGCCGCCGGCGGACTGGGCGGAATATATGTTTCAACGGATGCGCTTGCCGCAACCCCGACTTTTACGCAAAGGGTTGTTTTTAATAGTGGCAGCACCAGTTTATTAGCAGCTGAATTCGCCATTCAGCATACGGTGGGAAATCCTAATCCGACGATTTACGCTGCGACGGGCAATCCGGCTTCGGGCAGCACGACGGTTGCGAACGGTCGTGTCCTGCGCTCGATTGACGGCGGCACAACCTGGACAACACAGATTACCAACGGCTTCTGCGGCGGACAATGTTTTTATGACATTGCCATCGAAGTTGACCCGACCAACGCCGACCGCGTATATCTCGGCGGCTCACCGACTCTGCCATTTGGAACTTCAATCAATGGAGGCACTTCTTTTATCACGCCCGTGCTCGCCGGGTTGCATGTCGATTCGCACGCCATCGCCGTTGCTCCGTCGTTACCCTCGACGATTTATTTCGGCTCCGACGGCGGTATTTATAAATCGACCGACAGCGGTCTGACCTGGGCAAGTCTTAATAACACAACTTTTAGAGCGACCCAGTTCATGGGCCTCGCCGTTCACCCGACCGACCCGAATTTCACCATCGGCGGAACACAGGATAACGGCACCAATTTTTATCAACCCGGCGCCACGTGGACACGCGCCGATTTTGGCGATGGCGGATATGCGGTCATCGACCAAAATGCCGCCGATACAACGAATGTTCGGATGTATCATACCTACTTCAATCAGACCAACGCGATGGGCTACGCGCGGGTGACAAATGTTGCCAGCGCGACCGACGGTAATTGGAGTTTCTTTGGCTGCGGATTTGCGGGAACCGCGAACGGGATGACCTGCGCGGCGTCGGCTATTTTGTTTTATGCGCCGATGGAGCAAGGCCCGGGCAGTCCGAACAATACACTTTATTTCGGTTCGGATGTGCTCTATCGTTCGTCTGATGGTGGAACGACCGTTACTAAAGTAAGTCAGGAACCGATTACCGCCGGCGATCCGATTAGCGCAATCGGTATCTCCCAACAGAATGATAATGTCAGAATTGTCGGTTTGCGAGGCGGTGGGATTTTTGGAACTAATACGGGTTCGGCAGCCTTAACAAATCTTGATACCGGTGGTGCCATACCAGATAACTTCGTTGCCCGCGCGGTCGTTGACCCGAATAACGCCACTACCGCCTACATAACACTCTCAAATTTTGGGGCCGCAAATGTATTCAGAACAACAAATCTAAACGTCGCGGCGCCAACATGGACGGCCATCACGGGGACCGGCGCCAATGTTTTGCCGCAGGTTCCGGTCAGCGCTTTTATCGTTGACCCGGCAAACTCGAGTTTCTTATATGCCGGCACTGATATCGGGGTGTATTTTTCATCCGACAGCGGCGCCAACTGGGTGCCGTTTGGGACCGGTCTGCCCCGCGTCGCGGTGTTTGACATGGCAAAGACAGCCGGGAATATGCTCAGAATTGCCACACATGGACGCGGAATGTGGCAAATGCCTCTTGGAGTCGGAGGCCCGAGTTTGGTCATCAACGAGGTCGACTATGACAACATTGGAGCCGACACGGCGGAGTTTATCGAGCTTAAGAATATCAGCGCGGGACCTGTAAATCTCGATAATTATTCAATCGAACTGATCAACGGGAGTGGCGGTGGGGCCGTGCCGTATGCGCCGTCGCCAATTGATCTTCCGAACGTCAATCTTCCGGCCGGCGGCTATTATGTAGTGTGTCTTGCCACGGGAACCACCGTGCCTAACTGTAATCAGAGTGTTGCGTCTTTTACAATCCAAAATGGCGACCCTGACGCGATCGGCCTGCGATTGTCCGGAACCTTGGTTGACGCGGTGTCTTACGACGGCAATTCGGGAGCCCCTTACATCGAAGGGACAGGCATTCCAAACGGCAGCGGTGACAGCAATACTGTTGACGGGAGCATTTCGCGTTTCCCGGATGGCACCGATACGGACTTGAACTCAGTCGATTTTGCGTTTCGCCCCATCACACCTGGAGCGACAAATGGTGCTGCTCCAACGCCAACACCGACGCCGACTCCAACGCCGACTCCAACGCCGACTCCAACACCGACTCCAACGCCAACGCCGACGCCGACGCCGACGCCGACACCGACACCGACGCCTTGCACGACGGTTGTTGTCAATACCGGCGACACGGGCGCCGGTAGTCTGCGCGAGGCGATCAATTGTTCAAATACGACCGCCGGCGTACAGACAATTTCATTCAACATCCCGGGAGCAGGCGTCCAGACGATAACTCCAGCAACCGTTTTGCCGGTCATTTCGAGTCCGGCGATCATCGATGGCTATACTCAGCCCGGATCATCGGCAAATACAAACGCAACGGGCGCGTTGAACGCTGTTTTGAACGTAGAGATTCGCGGAATCATAGCGGGCAGTGGGTTGCATATCACCGGCGGGGGAACCACCGTGCGCGGCCTCGTAGTTAGTGGTTGGACCAACGGATCGGGCAACACAGGCATTCGTGTAACGACAGCGGGCGGTAACCTAATCGAGGGCAACTACGTTGGCACCAATGCGGCCGGTACGGCGGGCGTGCCGAACGGATTCGGTGTCCTAGTGACATCCGCCACCAATACAGTCGGCGGTCTGACGCCGGCGTCCCGAAACCTAATCTCGGGCAATGACGTCTCTCAAATATTTATAACCGGCGCCACCGCAACAGGAAATCTAGTACAGGGCAACCTGTTAGGAACGAATGCCGCCGGCACCGCAGCTTTGCCGGGAATAGCTACCGACGCCATTGCGATCTCGTCCGGCGCCGCCGACAACGTAATTGGAGGGACGACGACCGCTGCCCGAAACGTGATCTCAGGCGCCAGCACTGGATTCGCCGGCGGCTTCTTCATCTCGGGCGCCGGGACCGGAAATCGTATCTCGGGTAACTACATCGGGACCGATGTTACCGGAACGTTGCCTTTACCAAATCTAACCGGAGTGTTTATCGACACGACGAGCGGCACCGTCGTCGGTGGAGGCACGGCGGGTGAAGCGAATCTGATCGCCTTCAATTCCCGGCAGGGGGTAGCCGTGACTACTAGCGGCACGGGGAACTTCATCTTGAGAAACTCCATCCATAGCAATGGAGGGCTCGGCATCGATCTTGGCACGACTGGGGTGACGCCGAACGATACGAACGATCCGGATACGGGTCCGAACAATCTGCAGAACTTCCCGGTGCTAACCTCGGCCGTCAACAACGGTGCTTCGACGACGGTTACGGGAACGCTGAACAGCACCGCAGCCACAACATTCCGAATCGAATTTTTCTCCAATCCGACGTGCGACGCCTCGGGTAATGGGGAAGGACAAACATTCCTCGGATCGATGGACGTTACAACCGTCGGCAACAACGCCGCGATCAACGCCGTGCTGCCTGTAAGCGTAACGATTGGGCAGGTCGTAACTGCAACAGCGACCGACCCGGCAAATAATACATCAGAGTTTTCGGCCTGCGTCATGGTAACCGGCCCCGCGACACCGACGCCGACGCCGACAGCAACGCCAACACCGACACCTACTCCGACGCCGACAGCAACGCCAACTCCGACGCCGTGTCCACCGAGTGTCTTTTCAAATCCGACACTTATTAACATCCCGGCAACGTCAACGACGAGCGGAATCGCAAATCCGTACCCGTCGAATATTGCGGTTGCCGGTTTGAGCGGAACGGTTACGAAAGTAACGGTTAGCCTGAACGGTCTTAACCATACTTTCCCTGACGATATGGATATGCTGCTGGTCGGGCCAGCCGGGCAGAATGCCATTATTTTGTCGGATGTGGGAGGTGCTTTGGATGTCGTGAATGTCAATTTGACGCTCGATGACGCGGCGGCGACGGGTCTGCCGGATGCGGCGCAGATCGTCAGCGGCACATTCCAACCTACTAATATAGGTGCGGGCGACCCATTTGCGGCCCCGGCCCCGGCCCCGTCAGGCGGCTCGATGTTGTCAGTCTTTAACGGCACAGCCCCGAACGGCACGTGGTCGCTCTACATAGTGGACGACTTAGCCGGCGACATCGGCAACATGTCAGGCGGCTGGTCAATTACTATCACGACAACGGTTTGCGGTGGCGCGACTCCAACGCCGACTCCAACGCCAACGCCGACTCCAACCCCGACGCCGACGCCGACGCCGACTCCAACGCCGGTAACTGTCATTGTGGTCAATGGCACGGGAATCGACGACACGTTGGTAATAACCGCCACGGGCCCCAACAGCGGCTCGTATCAACTCAACGGCGGCCCCGTGGTTCCATTTATGGGCATCACGTCGTTTACCTTCAACGGTCTCGCCGGCGACGACATATTCCGCGTCAACAATCCGGCCGGCGGCCTGTTTGCTCCATCAGGTGCGATGGGCGGCATCTTCTTTAATGGCGGCGGACAGACCACCGATCCAACCAACAACCCGCCCGGCGACAGCATGGAAATACTAGGCGGCGCCCACACCACTGAGACACATTCGTTCGGTCCCGATGGCCCGGATGGACACACCGGCATCATCGCCATCCTTATCGGCATGGTCACGGCCAATTACACTTACACCGGGCTCGAACCGGTCCTGGTGAACGCGGGCACTCCGGCGGACATCATCTTCAATCTGCCTACCGGGACCTTTGTCAACAACCAGGCGATTGTCGAAGACAACCCCGGCGCCGGTCTGTCACAGATTCGCAGCGGGAACAATACTTTCGAAACGACGACGTTCGTCAATCCGACAACCTCGCTGACCGTCAATTTTGGCAACGACGGCGAGACCGTGACGGTCAATCTTCTCGATGCGGCGTTTAACCCGACGGGCGGCCTCGACCTCAACGGCGGCACCGGCAACGACACAATCGCCTTTGGCAACGGCGCCTCGCTCTTTGGCGGCGCGGTCGATGGCGGCACGGGGACCGATGAGCTCAATTACAGCGCCTATACGACCCCTGTTTCTGTAAGCGGCCTCTCAACGTCAGGCCTCACCGCGAATCTCGGCGGCGATCAGGAAGTTCCACCCAACACCAGCATCGCCGCCGGTACCGCGACTCTTACAAACTATAATGCCGTGACGCGCACCTTCGACATCGCGGTAACGGTTACGGATTTGGCTCCTGGAACCGTGACGGGTTTCCACATTCATCGGGCGCCGGTCGGCGTTAATGGCGCCATCATCGTGGATCTACAGCCGTTGGCCCCACTCGTTCCCGTCGGGACAGGCTTTACCTTCACGGCGACCGGCGTAACGCTTCCGGCGGTACACGAGGCCGCGTTCCTCGGCGGCATCACCTACGTCAATATTCACACCGCCGCTTTCCCTGGAGGCGTGATTCGTGGACAGGTTTTCTCCGCGGGCAATGTCAGCCCGCCGTTCGGCACGGCCACCGGTACGGTAAGCATCCTCGGTATCGACAACGTCACCGGCGGGTCAGGCGCTGACAGCCTCGTCGGCAGTTTTGGCCCTAACGTCATGAACGGCGGCGATGGCAACGACACGATTCTTGGCGGACCGGGCGCGGATACATTCGTCGGCGGCAACAACGACGACGTGATGGTTTGGAGCAACGGCGACGGCACCGACGTGATGGACGGCAACGCCGGCGCGGACCTCGTTCAGGTCAACGGTTCGGTAGCGGCGGCCGATGTGTTCGCCGTCGGCGCCAACGGAACGCGAGTGGCCTTTGCCCGCACGAACCTCGGCCTGTTCTCCCTTGATATTGGCACGACCGAGACGCTCAACGTCAACGGCATCATCGGCGACGACGTCTTTGGCGTCAACAGCCTGGTCGGCGTTGCCGATCTCTCGCTGCTGCGTCTAAACGGTTTCGCCGGCAACGATACTTTCAACGTCACTCCGGCTCCCAATGGCCCGGCGCGAACGATCAATGTTGTTGGCGGTCTTCCAATCGTATTTCCCGGCGATATGCTCAGCATCAATCAAACCGGCGTGGCCAACCCCGTGCTCACCCTTGACGCGAATGGCAACGGAACATTCACATCGACCAGCCATCAAACAGTCAATATCGCCAGCATTGAGCGGCAGGCGACAACGATGACGATCATCTCGGACAATCCCGAGCCGTCCGTCGTTGGGCAGACAGTAACGGTCGTTTACGCGGTCGCATCGGCCGCTGGAACACCGACCGGGAATGTGGTTGTAACGATTTCGGGCGGGGCCGAGACTTGTACTGGCACGGTTGCGGCCGGCCAGTGCAGCTTCGTGCTCACGTCGACCGGAATTCGAACCATAACGGCCACATATCAGGGCGATGTAAACTTCATGGGAAGTTCCGACACTGAACTGCACACGGTCAATGTCGCAAACACAACAACGACCATCACATCCGACCTTCCGGACGCGTCGGTGGTTGGTCAGAGTGTGGCGGTAAATTACACTGTCGTGCCGAGCGTCCCGGGAGCCGGAACGCCGACGGGCAACGTCGTGGTCACCATCTCCGGCGGGGCTGAGACATGTACCGGAACAGTTGCGGCGGGGACTTGTACCATAACTCTTACCGCGGCGGGAGCACGAACTCTGACGGCAACCTACTCGGGTGACGCGCTGTTCACAACGAGCTTCGACACCGAAGCGCATCAGGTGAATCAGGCGGCGACGACAACGACCATTACGAGTGACGCTCCCGATCCATCGGTGACGGGGCAAAGCGTGGTGGTGAATTACACGGTTGTGGCGACGGCACCGGGAGCCGGAACACCGACAGGAAATGTCGTTGTCACCGTGAGCGGCGGAACGGAGACCTGCACCGGAACTGTGGCGGCGGGCACATGCACGCTGGCGCTGAATTCGGTTGGGGCGAGGACGATCACCGCAACCTATGCCGGTGACACGAACTTCGCGGGAAGTGCGGGCACGGCCGCTCATCAGGTCAATCAGGCCACAACAACGACGACCATTACGTCTGACAACCCCGACCCATCAAACGCGGGAGCACCGGTAGTAGTCAATTACACGGTAGTGGCGAATGCACCTGGCGGCGGAACGCCGACTGGTAATGTCGTGATAACCGCGAGTGGCGGACTCGAAATCTGCACCGGAACGGTAGCGGCG
>JANPCJ010000367.1:0-6031 GCA_031430895.1 Chloracidobacterium sp.
GTCGAACGGTTTAGATACCAAACCCCATCGGTCGGGCGAAAAACGGATATATCAGATTTGCCGTCACCGTCAAAGTCAAATTTTGCCGGTTGCGAAACAGGAGAATCGGCGAGGTAGCGGACGATTGCGATGTTTCCGCTGTTGTCTGGCGCGGAAGTCGGGCCATAAGCGAGAATCTTGCCGTCCGCCTGCACGGCGCCCGCAATAGCTCGATTGTTATGATTTGCGCCGATTGGCGTAGTTCTCCTGCCGTTCACGCCAAACCGAGTGTCGGGCGAACCGTCGGAATTGAGACGCAAAGCGGCAAATCTGTCAAAGCTGTAGCCAAAAGCGACAATCTTGCCATCCGATTGGAGGGCGAGGCTTTCTCCGGCATAAAAACCGGAGCCGTTTTCCATTCTGAAAATGCCGTTCGCGGCAAAGCTCGTGTCGATCGAGCCGTTGGCGTTGTAGCGGACAATGGCGTGTCCAGAGTCGAATCCCGCGGCGACGATCTTTCCGTCCGGTTGTAAGACCGCGTCAAGAGCGAGAGACTCGGTGTCGTCAATTACATGGATAACTTTGCCATTTGTGCCAAACCCCGAATCAAGCGAGCCGTCCGCATTGTGGCGGAGGAGAGCAAAACCATATTTGGTTCCGCTAGCCCGGTTCGCTCCGACGACAACGATCCTCCCGTCGGCCTGAAGAAGAACCGCGCTTACCCGCACATCGCTAGTATTGGCGAAGGCGGTAATGGCTATGCCGCCCGCGCCAAACGAAGCGTCGAGCCTTCCATCCGGGTTGTAGCGAACAACCGCGAAAGCGCCGGCATCTCCTCTAGCATTTGAATAGTTGTACCCGGCGACGAGGATTTTGCCGTCCGGCTGCACCGCAACGCGGCTTGCGGATTGGGCGAAGCCGCCCACCTGCGTAACGACTCTCCCGCCCATGCCAAATGTCGCGTCAAGCGTGCCGTCCGGGTTGTAGCGATTAACGGCAAAGCCACTATTCAAATAGTTATAACTGGCCCCGATCGCGACGATTTTACCATCCGGCTGCAAGGCTATGTCGCGTCCAACTAATGCAAAGTTGGCGTCAATCGGACCAACGATTTTGCCGTTTGCGCCGAACGAAGCGTCGAATGCTCCGTTCGGATGGTAGCGAGCGATAAAAAACGATGTAAGATAGTCGAGGCCCTCGTCACCCGGTACTGTGATATATCCGCACACAACTATTTTGCCGTCGGGCTGCACCTTCATTGCAGAAGGCACATCATAATAAGGCGAATCAGTAATTGGCGAAACGACAATGCCGCCATTGCCAAAACTCAGATCTAGATTGCTTTGTGCATTCAATTTCTTTTCGTTTGCCAGGCAGAAAACGAGTAAGATAAGAGCGAAGGTCAAAGTTTTCTGCGAAATTTGTTTTGTAAATCGTACTTTCATTTTTATTTCTCCTTCTGTTGAGATAGGGGCTCCATTTTCCTTCTTCATCGTGCTGGCCTCCAACATTAGATTTATCTGGCGTTTCTATTAAAACCCGGCGTTACGCACAATTATGGCAAATAGGCGGCCGGCACCGGCTGGTCATTTGCGAGGCCAAAAGGCAGAGCCGTGAACCCGCCGGTGCTTTGCTGTAGGTACCAAACCCCATTGCGGAACACGGCGGCGTCTACGCGCCCGTTCCCGTCATAATCGGCTGGGACTGGCGTATCGGACGGCTCGCCGAATTGAAACGCGGTGAATCCGAGCATGCTTCGCTGCAAATACCAGGTTCCATCCCGATATACCGCCAGATCTGTCTTCCCGTCGCCGTCGTAATCGGCTGGAATAAGTTTGTCGGTCGGAAGTCCGAACTGAATGGCGGCAAACCCATCGGTGCTCCGCGACAGATACCAAACGCCATCGCGATAAACGCCATAGTCCGTGCGCCCATCGCCGTCATAGTCCGCCGCGACGGGACGATCGGTCGCGAGGCCGAACTGATCGGATCTCGCTAATCCGGTCGCAATGTTGTAAACAAACCAGGTTCCACCGCGATACACCGCAAGCTCGGCCCGGCCATCGCCCGTGTAGTCGGCGGGTAGCGGCGTGTCACCCGCGATGCCCCATCCGGCCTGTCTGAGGACGCTGTTTGAGCTGTTCAGCCAAAGCCACAGACCGTCGCGGTACACGGCAATGTCCGTTTTCCCGTCTCCGTCAAAATCGGCAGGAGTGATTTGGTCGGTCGACAGCCCGAATTGTGTCCCCGTGACACCCGCAGTTGACCCGTCCAAATACCAGGTGCGGTCGGTCGGACGAAAAACGGAAATATCCGCCCTCTGATCACCGTCAAAGTCAAACTTCGGCCGGGCGGCGGCGGGCGGCGCGGGTGCGGTGGTTAGATTCTGCATTCGGAGAGAATAGCTGCCGGAGCCGCTTGCATCGTTATGGCGGGAGTCAACGAAGAGGTGAAGAGGAACATTCAAAGGGAGTGAATTTATCGCCCCGCCCGACAGAACCGCAAAGTTACTACTTTTTGGCCAGCGTGAATCGTACAGCACCAGCTCGTTCATGGCCCGATTACCCGTTCCGCCTGGACATGTTCCGCGACGACCGTCAAGAATATAAATCACGGGACGGTAAGTGGGGGAGGTTGTAGAGACTTGAATTTCGGGATTCGCTCCGCGAGCGGTCAGCATGAACGTGTAAACCTGGTCCGGCCCGGCTGTATCGTAATTGTAGTAAACATAGTCAATATAGAAAGCGCGGGTCACTGTATCGTTGGCGCCGGTCGTGTCGCCGGAATCGACATAAGGCGCCGACGCGGTATAGATTCCCCCCGGAATGGTGGTGCCCGGACAGTCGTCGCCTCCGCCACTCGGGGCCAGGATGTCGAAGCTGCTCTTTTGATGCGGTAAAAGATAGCTGTTCTGGCGGCGCAGAAAGCCAGGTTTGATGAGGGCCGTGCGTAAGCCGGGACGTTGTTTCGCATTTTGCCCAGTCACTGGTTCCGGTGCCGCCGCCGTGTTGACTTCTTCAGCTTTCACCTCTTGTACTTGCGAGGCAAGAATGGCAGGCAATACCGTTAAGATTGAAAAATAACCCATCGGTTGCCGCCACGACTTTAGCATCGCGATCAACCTTTCTCGATTTGACGGCAGATCACTGTTTCCGAGAATATTTTGCGGTATTAGTATTTTAGCTTTCATTTCCTTGCTCCTTATGAATGGAATTACAAACCTATCCGACTAAAATCCGTTGTCGGATAGTATTTACTAAAGCGACGGATCCGCTCTTTTTGCCGGTCGTTAAGGCCTGATTTGCCGCGTCCGGCTATTCCTTTGTTGAATCGTGTGCTTCGCTTCGCGGATTCGGTTTCCCTGATCTTCTCGTCGACGCTTCGCCGCGCCGCTCCGAGGCCGTAGAATTCGAGAATGTTTTTGATCGTTGACAGCTTGTCCGCGATGAGGTCTTCGTAGCTGAGCCAGAAAATATCGAGGCCTTTTTGCTTTTCGACAAGGCTCCACGATGCGACGAACTGGAAATACCAGGGAATCACGTTATCGATAAGCAGGTCGATCTTTGTTTCCTCGTCCAGGGACTGGAAGTCGGCTCGGAAATATGAGGTTTGAGACGCGCCTTTGTTATAAAAATCGAGCAGGCTCATAACCGAATCGAAAATGTTGCGCACGAGCACGACCGGCCGGATGCCAAAGGCCTGCATCATCTGAACATTTGCATCCGACGCCCGACAATGCTGTTGGGTGACGGTGTCAAGATGGGCGGTTTCCCGGACGGTGGGCAGGTAAAGCTCATGCTCGTTTTGACCAGCGGCGTAGACCATGAAAACGTCCCGGTAACCGGTCAAACCCACTAGCAGGTTCTTTAGAAAAGTCGATGCGCTTTTTGGCACACAGGCAATGAAAATGTGGCGTCCGAGTTGGTCGCGTGTGATGCCGGTCGTAAAATCGGCCAGCTCGGCCCGCTGTCCACTGGCCGCAAGCGAGTTTGCGAGATTGACGTGAAAGCCGGGCGATTGGTTAATGGATATCGACTTTCTGAAGCACGAGACACTCGCCTCAAAATACTTGAACTTGAAGAATGAAAGTCCAAGCGCCTGAAACGCACCCGCGAATTTTTGTCGAAAATCCCTGTCGTCGGCCATTTCGCCGCAAATCTCGAGATTCAAGGCAGGCCGCAGTAAACTATTTGCCGCAGCAGCGTCACCGGCCTTAAATAGCTGCTCGATCAGGAGCTTGTAGCTCAAGAGCAAGTTGTGAACGAGGTGGTCATAGAACGGCTGATCGACGTCGAGTTTAAGAAGCGCGCTTTGAAACAGCGTGATCGCCATATCGGCGTCTTCGCGTCCAAGCGCCTGAGCGCCCATTTCGACCTCTTGCTGAACGGTGGTGTATAGATTTCGATTCGAGTCCTGAATATCGATGATCTGTTCTGAGCGTCCCATAATTAGCCTCCAAGCCTTGTACCGACAGGTTCCAACAAAACAAATGAACTGGTCCGCTTGCCCGGCGAATAGGCGATCTCCTTTTTGAGACCGGTGTTAAACGCAGAGACCGTAGAGGAAGAAGCCGAGGGCGCGGAGGGAAGAGCGATGTTCACAAAACCTTTCCTTCTTAAATATTCAAGAATGAGCCGCGCATTTTCATCCGCCGTTTTTGCGACTGTATCGAGCATGATCTCGGCGGTTTCGGGCGGCTCGTAAATGTCGTCAATCCCTGTGAAATTTTTAATCTCGCCTCGCCGTGCTTTGGCATACATACCTTTGACATCGCGGTCCTCGCAGACCGCCAAAGGCGTATCGACAAATATTTCGACAAACCGATCATTGTCAAACATCTGCCTGACCTGATTGCGCGCACCGCGATAAGGACTAACTGCCGCGCAGACAGCGATGCCGTCGTGCCGGACGATCTCGGACGCGACGAATCCGATTCGCCTTACATTTGTGTCGCGGTCTTCTTTTGAAAAGCCGAGACCCTTTGAGAGATGGGTTCGCACCACGTCACCGTCGAGCACGGTCAACTGCCGGCCCCGTTCCCTAAGCAGAGTGGCAACGATCTCGGCGGTTGTGGATTTGCCGGCACCACTGAGACCGGTGAACCAGAGACAGACGCCCTGTCGATCTCGCGGCGGATTTACGGCGGACAATATTTTTGCGATTTCGGGACGGGTAAACCAGTCAGGCAATTCCATGCCCTTCGCTAGAAGTGCACGGACACGGGTGCCGGAGAGCGAAAAGATTTTTCGCCCCGTGCCGATCTTGTCTGACTCTTCGTATCGCCGCTCGTCGGGCAGGTATACAAATTCCTGAAACGGCATAATCTTTACGCCTATCTCTCCGCTAAATTCCACGGCCATACGCTGTGCCGCATCCGGCGAATAGAACGGCCTACCAACCGAATCGCAGCCAGGACTGGCATGATCGCGGCCGACAATAAAATGATTTGCTCCATAGTTTCGCCGTACGATGGCATGCCAGACGGCCTCACGCGGTCCCGCAAAGCGCATCGCCAGCGGCAGGAGAGCCAGCAAAACGCGATGCCCTCGATAGGCGATCTCGGCTGTAGCCTTATAGGTGCGAACACGAGTGTAGCAATCGACGTCGCCTCTAAGCGTCATGCCGACGACCGGATGAAGGAGAAGTGCGCCGCCCGTCGTCTCAATAGAGCGCCGCGTTATGACTTCGTGTGCACGATGAAGTGGATTACGCGTCTGGAACGCAACAACATTCGCCCGCTCCATCGATTCGAGTCGCCGGCGAGTTTGACGGGGCGTCAGTCTCAAATCCGGAAAATCGTGATATTTCGGAAGATTTAGCACTCGCAATTCGCCCGACAGCATAAATCTGCCCCAACTCTGCATCTCGGTCACGAGCGGGTGAGACGCGTCGCAAGTGCCGAACGCTGCGGAGGCGAACCGCTCGCGGTTCCACTCAAAGATCTCCTCGACCTTTAAAACGGCTCGAAGATCGTTTTTTGAGTCACGCAGGGCGACATCTTGGCCGATCGCGATATTTGTCAGATTGTCGACCGACAGCGTGATCGGCATCG
>JANPCJ010000368.1:0-4580 GCA_031430895.1 Chloracidobacterium sp.
TGGGCCGCGTCGGCATCGAAATGCTACTCGAAGTCCGCGACAACGAGCACGGTCGCGATACCCAAAAACACCTCGAATCCGCCGGCTACCACGTCGAACGCGAAGGGCAAGGCGATTGGGAGGAGTGAGGTTAAATATGAATACTTTACAAGAAAGGCTGGATAAGAACGGTTATACGGCAGGCATGAAGGAACTCGAAGGGGACAAGCGACTGATCGAGACCGTAAAGCGAGATTATCAGCTTCGCGGCGCGGAATTGCCGGAGGAGATTCGCGACTTTGAGGAGTCGGTCAGGAATGTCGAGGCCGCGCTTGCCGCGGAATACGAATCAACGGTCGCGGTTGTCGATTCCCGCAACGACATTGAATTCATTCTTCTGGAAATGCATGAACGATTGGAGCTTGCCGCTGAAGAATGCGAGAAAACCGATCCCGAAAAAGCCGCGAAGATCCGCTCTCTATTCGGCGACCTCGGCTAGAGGAGGAACGCATTATGGCACAGAAAGAATATGAGATGCCGGATGAATACAAAAGGAATCTGGCGCATCTTGCTCAGTTTCTCGAGGACAGGGAACGTTTTGCAAAGGGCATGGCGGACGTCCCGGGCTCATCTGATGGATGACGCGAAGGCACAGCTTCGCAAGTTTGATGATGTGATCGACGCTCTGGAAAAATCACTGGCCGAGGAATACGGACGGCATCAATCGGAAAAGGCCAGGGAAGCAAAGATCACGGAAGTGTCGATAAAGGCTGGGAAGCATCCAAGCGTATCTACATCCTAATAAAAGACCAAACGCCGCATTTGCTCGAGAGTTTTACCAAACAGGTTTTGGACCCAATGGACGAAGACCTGCGCGAAGAATTCCTCGACGCGGTGGCTGTCCTTGAAACTACAAAACTCGACGCGATCCTGAAAGGCGAAGACTAGAAGCCGCGCAAACGGACGGGCCGAGCGGAAAAGCTAATGCGATTTCTAGTTCTGTTTCGCCGAGCTAAGCGTATCAAATGATCCTCGTCGCGTCAGCGACGACTGAACTCTGCGTACGATTCAATTGCCGCTCACGCGGCAGGGAAACTTGCCATTAAATTTCCGTGGGTTGAAACACCACGGCTAAATTCAAACGTCGCGATGCGACGATGATCTACTACTTATCCAAAAACTTAGCAATTCCGCGTCGACAGTCGTCGGTCATGCGGGCGTTGGTTTCGACGCCTTTGGGCAGAGAGTCGTGTTAGAATAGTGATATGTCGGGAAACTACATTATGGAAAACAAATATACAGCAGTTGTAAAACAGGATGACGGTTGGTGGATCGGCTGGGTTGAAGAAGTGCCCGGTGTTAACTGTCAGGAAGCGACCCGTGAAGGCCTGTTGGAAAGCCTTCGAATTACCTTGAGCGAGGCATTGGAATTTAATCGAGAAGATGCCCGTCGTATGGCCGGTGCAAATTTTGAAGAGGCCTTAATCGCCGCATGAAGCGCCGTCAACTGATCCGCCATTTGCGCGAGCATGGCTGCGAATTGCTTCGTGAGGGCGGCAGTCATTCATGGTGGCATAACCCTACTCAAAATCGACGCTCAGCGGTTCCGCGACACTCAGAGATAAACGACAAATTGATCCTTAAAATCTGTAAAGACCTGGGAATACCACGCCCATAGCTCTTAAATATCTTTCGTTACTTCTCCAAAAACTTAGCGATTCCGCGTCGACAGTCGTCGGTCTGTCGGGCGGCTGCGTTGACCACGACGCCTTTTTCGGTGGCGGTCGAGGATCAAGGGAAATACCGGTAGATGTCTTTGCGGTTGAGGAATCTGATAAAGACGAGCGTGTCGCCTTCGAGCTTTAGGCCGAGACGAAAGTCGCCGATGCGGATGCGAAAATATTCCCGCGAACCGCGCATTTTTTTAGGTGTGTTATTTGGTCGAGGGTGTCTGCCAGTTCGCTCGCTTCGATAGCAGTTTTGACTTTGGCGAGGACTGATTTGTCTTTTACGGCTTTGAGGTCTTTGAGAAAGCTTTCGTTAAACTCGACCTTCAATTCACGCTCTCCAGCACTTCGAATACTGACTCACGACTGACACGCGGAGTCTGCTCGCCTTCGGCGATAGCTCTCGAAAACGCAATGTCCTCGATGATCTCGTCCAGTATCTCTCGCACCAAGTCTCGACGTTCCTGCAAAACCTCGACAATCGCGGATTTGAAAACCTCTTTTAGCCTTTTGTCGCTCTCAATTACAGTAGCCATAAACACCTTGCATAAATAATAGCACAACTATTTCTCCAAAAACTTAGCGATTCCCTTCTGACAGTCGTCGGTCATGCGGGCGGTTGCGTTGGCCACGACGCCTTTTTTCGAGCGTTGCCTCGCGTAAATAATAACACAACTATTTCTCCAAAAACCTGCCATTTCGATTATGACAGTCGTCGGTCATGCGGGCTTTTGCATTTATCACGACGCCTTTTTCGACGGCGGTTTGCCTTACTCGCCGAGCGGAAAAGCTGTGCTTTTCCGGTAGACCCTTATAAATTCCTTGCGGCTATGCCGCCGTTCGTAAAGGCGGCATAGCTGCCGGAGTTCTACTAGAGCGTCCCCGACCGAGGCTGTCTGAAAAGTCCGGGTCCGCCTTTGAAATTGCGAATTCGGCGGCTTGGCCATACCGCTGTGTGATCGGAAATATCTATCAAGTCCGCGTAGCGGATGAAAGCATAAAGCCCCGTGCGCGAGCACGGGGAAGGTAACAGAAGGAGGGGAAAGCCCGTGAATACGGGCGACAGCGCCTCGAGCGAATGCCCTGCCGCTGTCTCCGACAGCTTGGACGATCATCGGAACCTGACCACGGGCTCACACCCGTGGCTTTATGCTTTCGCCATCTCCGATGGCTGAAATCCAAGAATCTTAAAAGATATATCGACTTTTCAGGCATCCTCCTAAATTCAACTGACCGCTACGCGGTCGGATATTATCTCTTCACCAAATTCTCATCATACAGCGCACGATAAATTCGGTAGTTGTTCATCACCTTAAAGACGTAATGCTTTGTCTCGGCAAAGCCGACCTCGGAGGCGAAGATGCCGGGTTCTTTTGGTTTTGAACGATGCAGCCAGCGCATCGCGTTGTCTTCGCCGCCGTTGTAGCTGGCTGCGATGGCTTCGAGGAGGCCGTGGAACTGGTCATCGAGAGCGGCGATGTATTCGACGCCGATGGCAATGTTTGTCCGGGGAATGTAGAGGTCGTCGGGCTGGAGAGCGGGGAAGCCGGCCTTTTTGTTGTATTTTAAGGCGGTGTCAAAGACGAGTTGGAGCAGACCGCGAGCGGCGGACGGCGATTTAACGGCGGGGCGGAAACTGCTTTCCTGCTTCATTATCGACAATACGAATCGAGGGTCGATCTTGTGCTTTCGCGCGAACTGAAGCACCTCCGCGCGATACATCACCGGGCTGTCGGTAATCTGCTTTGCCGTCGGCGGTGCGGGCACGTGAAATTTAGCTCCGTTGCGGGCCAATCGTTCGGACGCGAGACCGCCGTAATAAGACGACAAGCTGTTTGGAATCGAGCCGTATGTGTCCATCGCCCGCTGCTTGTCACCCGATTTCTCAAACGCGAAGGCTTTCAGGAACCTAACTTCATCGGCGCTCGTCATCGAGCCTGAAAAATCGTTTGCGAGCAGCATCGTGTCTGCCGTGACCGCGGCGTTCATCCAGTTTCCACGATAGATCTCCATCCTCATCCGCGCGTGCAGAGCATTCGTCTCGGTAGCCATCCCGCCAAACCTGAGCCGCGTTTTCTCGACCCACGCGTTCGCCTCGTCGTACTTTCCAGCCTCGCGCAGTGCGTCGATCGTATTTAGATAGGCCCCGTCGATGCGCTCGCCGGTCGGGTACATTATCGTGTACTGCTCGTATATCTTCGCCGCTTCGGCATTCTTGCCCAGACGCACGTGACACGCGCCTTTGAAATACAGCCCTTCGCGGCCATCCTTTGTCGCCGGGTATTCGCGCGAAACGCGGTCGAGGAACGGAATCGCCCGAGCATAACTCCGTTCCCAGTAATGCGAACGGCCCGTCATAAACAAAGCCCCGGACATCGCGACGTCAGTTGTATAAATATCGAGGATTTTATTGAAATGCTCACGGCTCTGAGGAAACAGCCGATTCTCAAAATACGTTTGCCCGCGCGATAAATGTTCAGTTGCGGAAAGCGTTACCAGCTTTCCGTCGAGACCGCGGCTGGTCTTGTCCTTCTCTATCACCATCCGCAATGCGGCGTCGGACTGCTGAGACAGCGCTGTAATCGAAAACAGAACAAGAACTGTTGCGGCAACGAGTAGTTTCTTCATATTTTGCTGAGCCGGGAGAGAGTAAAGGCTAAATTCAGCTTACAGATTCTTAGACGGCAACGCAAAAGGTTACCGTTGTCTTTCAAGTCAAAATAAGACCGGGTAAGGAAGGCGGGCTTGCCCCCATTCGCGCCAAGTTAAGGCTGTAAGCCCCTGACACCAATGGAGTTATCATATGTTTTTTGCGAAGGTGTTCGGCCTTCACCGCGTAGCGGTGACGTGAATTTAGCCGTGGGTTTCAACCCA
>JANPCJ010000369.1:0-5260 GCA_031430895.1 Chloracidobacterium sp.
GCCGCCTAAAGGCGGGACTCTAAACATATGAAAACAAGCCTCTATCTCGAAACCTCGGTCGTCGGAGCCTACCTCGACAACGGCGAACCATTCCGCCGCGATCTGACGATCCGGTGGTGGGAGCACGAACTTTCGGAATACCGGGCCTTCACCTCGATACTCGTCCAACGCGAGCTCGAACGCATGGCCGAGCCGCATCGCACCGGCTATCTCAACCTCGTAAAACCGCTTGAAGAATTGGAGTTGACCGAGGAAGTGGCCATCCTCGCCGACGGCTACATCGACCGCGGCATATTTCACCGCAAGTACATTGCCGACGCCATCCACGTCGCCCTCGCCTCATTCCACAAGATCGACTACATCGTCACCTGGAACTTCGGCCACCTCGCCAACGTCCGAAAACAAGCCCGCCTAAGATTATTCAACACTTCCGCCGGATTCTTTTCACCAACAATAATCACACCGGAATTCCTGGTGCATACGATCTAACTGTCAGAACCGGGAGCGGTAGCGACTGGGTTCCTTCGCAGACGAGTCGACACTTAATTGTTTTCGATCATGAAAGACGTAATCGTTGGAGCAACTCGACAAAGCGAGGTTCAGAACGCAGATTGTTCCATTTCGGGTCGACCTTCAGAAAAGCCATTTTCGGGTCGCGCTGTTCGTAACCTTTTTCCAGCCATTCAAAGGCTTTGTCCGTTTCGCCAAGACCGTTGTAGATAACCGCCAAATGAACAGGCGGAACGAACCGCGTCTCCGAGAGTTTTAACAATTCGTTCAGCAAGGTTCGCGCTTCGGCTTTTTTGCCCAATTTCGCCAGAACGTAGCTTTCATTTGCCACCGACACAGTTTGAGTGGGCGAAAGTTCCCGCGCTTTTCGCGCTTCGGCGACTGCTTCTTCAAAAAGTCCCTTTTGGCTATAAACACTCGCGGCGAATAAATGCGGCATCCAGAAATTAGGCGCGAGTTCGAACGTTTTTCGCAATCTGTCCAACGCTTCGTCGGGTTGTCCGGCATGCAGCAGAAATTGTCCTTCGAGCGCGCCCGCGAATGGAAAAAGCGGATCAAGTTCGCGGGCGCGTTTGATTTCGGCGAGTGCTTCGGCGTGTCGTCCTGTGTTGGAAAGCAAATGCGCGTAAAAGATATGAACATTCGCCTCGTTCGGATTTAGTTCCAGAGCGCGTTTGAATTGATTTTCAGATTCGTTCCAATTCCACTGCCAAAACAACGTCGCTCCGAGAGTTGTATGCGCTTCGGAGAGAGCGTCGTCAAGTTCGATAGCCTTGTTTGCCGCCGTTTGCGCTTTCGGCAGAAACTCGGTCGGCAGCAGTTCGCTGCCGAGAGCCAGCGAACGATACGCGTCGGAGAGTCCGGCGTAGGCAAGCGCGTAGTTAGGGTCAAGATTAATCGCCTGCTGGAAATATGAAATACCTTGCTGAATTTCCGGCAGCGTTAATCTGAATACGTGAAAACGTCCTCTGAGATAAAGTTGATAGGCTTCGGCGTTTTCCGTCGGACGTTTGGCGATCTGCTGTTGTTCGGTGGTTGACAATTTCAGGCGCAGATTTCGTGCGACGGCCTGTGCGATTTCGTATTGAGCGGCAATTACATCGGCTGAATTTTTAATATATTGATTGCCCCAAATCTGCGAATCGTCGCTGGCGTCAATCAGACGAACATTGATGATAAGTTTATCGCCGAGTTGTTTAATATCGCCCGTCACGAGAGTTTCAACGCCGAGCTGGGCGGCGATATTTCGGGTGTCGGCTTGGTTATTCTTAAATCGAAACGCCGAATTTCTGGACATCACCCTGAGATTTGAAAGCTGCGACAGATTATTAATTATGCTTTCAGTAACGCCATCCGAGAGATATTCCGCGCCCGGGTCCTGACTGGCGTTGACGAACGGCAAAACGGCAAGTGATTTTTTTTCGGTCGTGTTTGAGGCCGTTTTTTGTGCCGACCAAAAATAGTATCCCAAACCGATTATCGCGACGAGCAGCAGAGCAGCGAGGGCGGCGAGGGGATTGCTCCGTTTTATTTTACCGGTAAAAATAGAATTCGTTTCGTTGGTCGGCTGGTTAACATCTCCCGTCGTCGCCTGCAAAACGGCGGTCGCATTTTTGTTGTCCGGCGAATGCGATCTCTCCAAGCGTTCGCCGAATGCGAGATTTTCCCGTAGATCTTTCAAATCTCCGAGCAAATCTTTCATCGTCTGATAACGCTCGTCTTTTTTCTTCCGGAGCGACTTGGAAACGATTCGCTGCAATTCTTCGGGAACTTCGCTCGCGAATCTGGCTAACGGCGGCGGTTCTGAGTTGATCAAATTGGCAAAAGTTTCCGACATCGAATCGCCCTCAAACGGCGTTCTTCCGCCAATCATTTCGTAGAGTAGAACGCCGAAACTGAAAACGTCGGTCCGGGCGTCAACCTTTTCGCCTTTTGCCTGTTCGGGCGACATATAGTTGACCGTTCCCAAAATGACGCCTTTCGCTGTTTCATTATGTTTTACGGTCGACGCTTCGAAGCCGATCGGTTTTTGTTCAATCAATTTTGCCAAACCGAAATCCAGGATTTTTACAAACCCGTCGGGACGGACGATGATGTTTTCCGGTTTAATGTCGCGGTGAACGATTTTCGCAGTGTGGGCGGCTGCGAGGGCGTTTGCGATTTGCACGGCGATGTCTAAAATTTCCGGCAACTTTAAGCTCGTTTCGCTAATGACGTCGCGCAAGGTGTCGCCCTCAATAAATTCGCTGACGATATAATTCGCTTCGTCGCTCAGACCGATTTCGTGAATGACGAGGATATTTGGATGATTCAAACTCGACGCCGCCTTAGCTTCCTTGACGAACCTTTCGAGGTTCGATTCGTTATGGCTGAATCGCTCGTTGAGAATTTTGACGGCAACCGGGCGTTCAAGCCGCGTGTCCTTTGCCAGATAAACTTCGCCCATTCCGCCCGCCCCGATTTGACGGACGATCTCATAGTGTCCGAATCGTTTCCCGGCTTCGAGAGCCTTATTTTGCTGGATGACGTCCGCGACTTCGTGGGCGGCGGGCTGTTCCATAAAACTTCCGGCATCGTCGAACGAGTTGAGCAGCGATTCGACTTCGCGGCGTGTCTCCGCATCGTTCCCGCAGGCTTCGTCGAGAAAAGGCAAACGCTTCGCCGGCGCGATCTTAATCGCGTCCGCGAATATTCGTTTTGCCTTATTCCAACTTTCGTCCGCCATCTATCTCGTCAGTTCACGATGCAGCCAGGCCTTTGCCATCGCCCAGTCGTTGACGACGGTCGTGCGCGAAACTTTTAGTGCCGCCGCGGTCTCTTCCAACGTCAAACCGCTGAAATAACGCAGCTCAACGATTCGCGCCTGCTGTTCGTCATGCTTTTCAAGCCGTGTTAATGCCTGGTCCAACGCCATCAAATCAATGCTTCTTTCTTTGCTGACTAGAGCGTCCTCATTCAGAGTCAGTTTGATCGCGCCGCCGCCGCGTTTCTCCCGATTTTTCGTACGGGCATAGTCGACCAAAATTCTTCGCATCATGCTTGCGGCGATAGCAAAAAAATGCGTCCGGCTCTCCCAGTTTACATCGCGTTGGTCAATTAATTTCAGATACGTTTCATTAATCAGCGCGGTCGCCTGAAGTGTGTGATCGGAGCGTTCGCGGCGCAAAAAATTCGCCGCCTGGCGGTGCAGTTCGTCATAAACGAGCGGCATCAAACCCTCCAACGCCTCCCGATTTCCGCCGCCCCAATCGCGCAGCATTTGAGTTATCTGTTGGGTTTCATTCATTGCCGCGTTTCCATGATTTACCTTAAAAGAGTATACCCGCCAAATTGTCAGGTCAATTAGGACAGCCGCCGCCGCGAAGGCAGCCGCTCTTGTTCCGTGCGTCTTCCGTGCGTTCCGTGGTTGCTTTCGGACTTAAAAAAAAATCGACCACGGAATGCACGGAAATCACGGACAGAGACGATGTCGAGACGGCCGTCGGGTTGGAGGGGATGCCGACTGTTTCGTTGTTTTTCATAAGCCAGGCGCGCAGTTAAATGCTGGCCGGGCGTCGTGGGCGCGGTAGCCGGGCAGGGGTTGTTGGTCGCAAAGGCCACGTCCTGCCATGTCGAAGCGCCCTGACGCTGAATTTGCACCTTGTAGGCGGGCATTCCGAGCGCGTGTCGTCGACGGTAAACGCGTAACCGCCCGCCAAGCAAAGCGCTTGACGGGCTTTTTTTGCTTGAGTTTCGCCTTCACGCAAAACGTCTCTACGGCGTGGGCGGAGCCGGCGGCACGGGAGTAGTTGACTTCGGTGCTTTTTCGAGGTGCGAGGCGACGGTCCAGGCGCCGAGGAGTTGGGGTTGGTCTTGATATTTTATCTTGACGATGGCGTTAGCGCAGCGTGAGAGGATCATTCCGCGGCGGGCTGCGTCGTCGAGGCCGGAAACGGCGGCGGCTCGTTGGATGTTGCTGGTGTCGACGACTGCGGCGGCGGCTTCGACGGCGTCGATGATGTCTTGGAGGTCGTCGCGGAAGGTGGCGGCCAGCCCGTAATCGACGATTCCGCTCGCTGTTCGTTCGTAAATCAGCGGAAATTTAACATAGATGTTGGGAGATTTCAAGAACGTATTGGATTGGTCGCGCCTACAGGCGGCTTCAGCCGTCTTCCCGCGTCCTCGCGGCCCATAGCCACGTCGTTCACGGCGTGGTCTTTGTCCGATCTACAATTCCCAGCCCGTTTCAACGGGCTTACCTGGGCCTGCTTTAGCCAACCAATGCTAAAGCGCCGCGAGAAGGACGTTAAAACGCCCTCCAATTGTTGATTCGCGTCGTCCCACGCCCTAAAGGGACGTGGCTATACAAGAAAACCCTCGCGGTTATGGCTGCACAACCCCTAGCGCCGGGAATTTTCCAAGGAGCTTATTGTCGATTACGAAGCCTCGGCCCTTCTGCGTCAATTCATATTCGTCCTTTACTCTCCCCGCAGCTACCTGAGTGGCCTCGACCACGAAATCATTCAGAGCCAACTCTTTCAAATAATATTCTCCTTCATTTTGATGCTGAACTCCCGTTTGCCCGAAGATGTAGCTCTTTAAGACGAGATGGTTGGAACGAAATATATACACCAGCATCTTTTCTTGGATTTCGACTGGAATGAAGGCCTTTGTTGCGTCAGGAATAAATCCGGGCAGTTCAGGCGAAGCCTCTCCGTTGATTTTTGGCGACTCCAGAAGATCGGAACTTTGGTAATTCAGCATGAGCTGG